>JAUXGI010000378.1 GCA_030622295.1 Planctomycetota bacterium | reverse complement strand
CCTCGTGCGCCTTGTCGAAGGCTCGGATTGCTTTGACCTCCAAAATCACCGATTCGTTCACGACAAGGTCTGCAAGATATTTCCCCACAACTTGACCATCGTAATAAACAGTAATAGGTTTTTGCCGTTCTACTGCCAGGTTTGCCTTTTCCAACTCTATGGCCAGGGCGGTTTCATACACTTTTTCCGCGAATCCTTCTCCCAAAACATGATGTACGCGGAATACCGCGGCAATTATCCGCTCGGTCAGTTTGCCGTGTAGAAATTCTTCTCCCATACTTCAATCCTTCATCCGTGGCCATCCGTGGCCATCCGTGGCAAAAAAATTAGTTCGCTTCCAGCCAGTTGCGGCCTACCCCGATGTCCACCTTCAGCGGCACGCGCAGTTTCATCGCGCCGGTCATCTCCTCCTCCACCATCTTGCGGCATTGCTCCACGGCGCCCGTGTCCACCTCGAAGAGCAACTCGTCGTGGATTTGCAGAACCATCTTGATATCTCCCCGCCCCGCTATTTTCTCGAAAATGCCGTTCATGGCGACCTTGATGAGGTCGGCGGCGGAGCCCTGGATTACGGTATTCATGGCCGCGCGGTGCGCCGCGCTGCGATGGACGGGGCTCTGCGAGCCTATCTCGGGTATCGGCCGCTTACGGTTCAGAATCGTCCTGACGAAACCATTCGACTCCGCATCGCGAACGACGCCGTCGAGGAAAGTCCTGACGCCACAGTAACGGGCGAAATAGGCATCGATGAAGCGGCGAGCCTCCGGGATTGGTATCCCCACCTCGCGCGAAAGGCCGTACGCCGACTGCCCGTATATGATGCCGAAGTTGACCGCCTTTGCCTGGCGGCGCATCTCGGGGGCGACCTCGTCCTCGCTCACACCGTAAACCTGGGAGGCAACATGGCGGTGGATATCCTGCCCTGCCATGAACGCCTGCGTCAGGCTCTCGTCGCCCGAGAGGTGCGCCAGCATTCGCAACTCTATCTGCGAGTAGTCCGCCGTGAGCAGCACCGTATTCTCTCCGCCTGCGATGAGCGCCCGGCGTATCTTCCTGCCGAGTTCCGTGCGTACGGGGATGTTTTGCAGGTTCGGGGCGCTGCTTGACAGCCTGCCGGTCGCGGTGCCGGTCTGGTTGAACGACGTGTGTATCCTGCCGGTGGAGTCGTTTATCATGGCCGGCAGCGCGTCTATGTACGTCGATTTCAGTTTGCTGAAGCGGCGATACTCCAGTACCATGGCCGGCAGCGGGTCGTCGGTCCGGCGCGCCAGGGTCTCCAGAACCTCGGCGTCGGTCGAGTCAGCCGTCTTCGTCTTCTTCAGCGGTTTCAGTTTCCGCTTCGTGAACAGTATCTCGCCGAGTTGCCGCGTCGAGGCGACATTGAATTCCTCGCCCGCCTCCTTGTGGATTTCAGCGACAAGGGCGTCTATCTGCCTTCCTGTTTCCTCCGACATGCGCCTGAGGAATTCGCGGTCAAGCGCCACGCCGTTGAATTCCATGTCGGCCAGAACGCCGACCAGGGGCATTTCCACCCCGCGAAAAAGGCCTTCCAGGTTCTCCTGTTTCAGGGCCGGCTCAAGGACCTCCCTGAGCCGCCAGGCGACATCCGCGTCCTCGCACGCATACTCGCACACCTGCCTGACGGGCACCCTGTCCATGGTTATCCGGTTCTTGCCCTTGCCGATGAGGTCCGAGGTCGGCACCTTGCGGTAATTCAGGTAGTCGCCGGCGAGGGCGTCGATATTGTACCGGGTGCGCGAGGAATCCAGCAGCCAGGCGGCGACCATCGTGTCGAAGTCGGCGCCGAGCAAACTGACGCCGTGCCGCCGGAGCACGACCATGTCGTACTTCAGGTTTTGGCCGACCTTGGCGACGCCGCCGTCCTCGAGGACGGGCCTGAGCGCATCAAGGGCCGCCCCCCTGTCGGGCAGCCACGGCGCATCCGCACCCATCACGGGCAGGTAGTACGCCTCACCCTTCTTCCAGGAGAAGGAGATGCCCACCAGTTCCGCGCGCATCGGTTGTTCACTCGTCGTTTCCGTGTCGATGGCGAATGAATCGCGGCTGCGCAGTTTGGCCAGGAGCCTGCTGAATGCGGCCTCCGAATCAAT
>JAUXGI010000132.1 GCA_030622295.1 Planctomycetota bacterium | reverse complement strand
GACTCCCCGAGCCTCTTCTCTTCCGTGGTGAAAAATGCGGGCCAATACTCCGATGTTGCCCCTCCAGATGCCATGCCACGGGCGAATTCTCTTGACAGCACGGCCTGCTTTCGTAGAATTCCTCACGATGAAAGGCGGAAATCAGAAAGCAGATAAGCGCGCAACATTCCCTGCAGGGAAATCCGGCAAACTTTCGGGTAGGGGCCAGGCGCCCCCCTCCGACCTGTCGCTGATGCCGGACCAGCGGGACCTGGTGCTCCTCAGGGACGAACTGTACGACGGTTCCTGGGACGATATGCTGGCCGACCTTAAGAACCGGATGGCCGGCAAGCCTTACATATTCAAACTGGTCAACCGCATACAGCAGGACATCGCGATGATAGAAGATCTGCGCGCTCTGGAGAAGGAAAAAGGGATGAACCTTCGGGATTTGCTGTAGGGCAGGGACTTCTGTCAATGGGTCGGTCAGGCGGCGTTGAGTCTCCGGCACGCCGAGGATGGGCTGTCCGTGCCGCCCTTATAATGCCGGCCATGAGGCGACCCCCACAATCTCCGCAAAACCATCACGTTTAAGACACGGGAAACTGACATGCGAACCGCTTTCAAGATCACGTCCGCCTGTCTGGCGATAATGCTGACCGTGCTCGGTTGTGCACGCCGGCCCGGGCTGGACAGGGACACCCAATACCGCCAAAGACTCGCGCTGGAAAGGAAGCAGGCCATCGACGGCATGCTTGGGGAATTGAAGGATGCGTTTGAAATTGTGTGGGACAACGTCGAGGTGCAAGATGACCGGTACACGCGCAGCATGCTGTCGGTTGATGTTGACGAGAAGATGCTTTACGTGACCACCGATGACGGCCTGCTGTTCATACTGGACGCCGCACTCGGACGCCGTAGGGCGGCGTACATGCCCGGCTCTTCCCACCCCATCACGCCTCCCATAGTGCGAGGCTCCTTCCTGAAAACGGATTTCATCTACCTGGTCCATGATAACAGCATCCACGCCATAGACGAGCCTGAACGGGAGGGCGTGCTGACGCCGGCCTGGGTGGTGCGTCACAACGGAATCATCTCGACCCCCCTGTGTGAGACGGAGAACTTCCTGTTCTTCGGCGCTCGGGATCAACGGGTCTTTGCGGTGTTCAAGTCGGCCGCCGAAGGCAGACACGATATCTGGCTGATTGACAGACTTGATGACAGAACGAAGACGGCGCCCATAGCGCTGAATCGCGTTGACAGGCCGTTCTTCGTGGATGCCTCGGGGAAGTTGTACCGGTTCGGCGGACAGGTTGCAACAATGCTCAAACCGCTGCAGGAAGGATTGGGCCCTGTTAATATGCCCTTGCTGGTTGACGGGCCCAGTGCGACTCTGCTTGTGGCCTCGGACAATTACAAGTTGTACGCCATCAACGCAAACAACCCGCGCACCATAAAGTGGACCGGGGAACTCGGCTCAAAACCGTCGGAGTCATTATACATTTACAATAGAAGTGTATATGTCCTCAACGAAAACGGCGAACTCCGCGCCTTCCACCTTGACCCCACAGAAGCCGGCATGGCGGGGAAGCCCTTGTGGGGTGGACGGCCCGTCACCGGAGTAAGGAAGATTGTCTCGAAGGGAAAGGAAAACGCGCTTTACGTGCTGCGGCCGGGGAATAAAATAGCCAAACTCGATACCGCCTCGGGAGAAATCCTCTGGGAGAGGGAATTGCCGCAGGTGGATTACACTCTTGTCAACAGACACGATTCCATTATCTACCTGGGCATCAAAGAGGGCTGGCTGTGGGCGCTCAAACCCAGGTAATAAAGTAGTGCCGAAGTGCCGGCATTCCGCTCTTCCCTGCTACCTGCTATCCGCCTCAGGCGGACTACCTGTTACCTGCTACCTGCTACTTGCTACTTGCTACTTGCTACTTGATTACTGCCTTGTCGCTATGTTCACGTCTTTCAGCCATATATGCGGCAGCAGGAAACTGCCGAGCGCGACACGCTCGACGCTCAGCCCCACCAGGTTGTTCTTGAGCGCCTCGAACGCATTCACCGAGAACATCGCGTCTTTTACCCGTCCGACGCGTTTGCCGCCTTCTATCTTGTAACCCAGCAAAATATTCCCGCCGACCACTCCGCCGTACAGGTTGCCCATCATCGTGCCCATGAGCCTGTCCACCAGAATGCCGTCGCCCATCTTCCGGAGCATTTCGTCGGCTGCGATATCGCCGGGCTCCATGACGATGTTGGTGGCGGCCGGCGCGGGCGGAGCGGCGACGTCCTTCACGTTTCCCATGCGCTTGTTGCGCAGGCCGTTGCCCGTCGGTCGCGCGCCCAGCGCCGCTGCGGAGTCAAGGTCGTGTATGAAACCGCTCAGAACGCCCTTGTTTATGATTGCGGTTTTCTCCATGGGCACTCCCTCGTCATCGAAGTACGCCGAGCCCGTGCCGTTCTCTTGCAGACCGTTGTCATGAATGGTCACTCGCGTGTCGAACATCTCCTCGTTCAACCTGCCCTTCCAGGGCGAGATTCCTTTCGCCACCGCCCTGCCGTTGCTGCAGACCAGGATGGGAAGCAGGAGATCGCAAACGGCGTGCGGTGTAAGGATGACCGGATACTCGCCCGAAGCAAAGGGGACGTTCTTGCGGGCGATGTCGAAGTCCTCGATAACCTTTTCGGTCAGGCCCTCTACGTCAAAGTCAAACTCGATGCCTGCCCTGGACTCAAAGCAGGTCAGGATGTTCTTGCCTTCTATCAGCCGCCCGCCTACGCCGAAGCCCGCGCCGGTCTTTCCGTACGTGCGCTTCAGACCCGCAGAGTTGGCGACCGCCACGTCTTCCTTTCCCACGGTGAACCCGCAGAACACCTGTATTTGCGGCTCGTAGCCGTGGATGCGCCGGACCACGTTCAGTCCCATTTCCAGCATCGTTTCGGTGGGCACGCTTGCGGTCTTTTCGCTGAACAGCGACAGCCTTCCGCCCGCGCCGCCGGCTTCCTCGGACGGCAGTTGAAAGCGGCACTCGCCGCCGAACTCGACCACGTTCACCGCGCGTCTCACCAGGTCGTCCACATCGTCCTGCATGGTGGTGGTCGCAAAACCTATTCTGCCGTTTTTAATAGTCCGGAGGGCTATGCCGAACTCTTCCGACGTGTCCAACTTTTTGAGGCGGCTGTGTTCGAAGCTGACCTGGGTGCTGGAGCCGGTCAACTGGAATACCTCGGCCTGGTCGCTGACTTTGAGAGCCTCTTCGAGTATTTTTTTCATTACTTGCGCCCTCCGATGATTGCCTTGCTTATCCGGATGTGCGGGCTGCCGTGGCTGACCGGCAGCGGCATCTGGCCGCCTTTTCCGCAGCCGCCCCCCGAGTCCTTTACCGCGAAATCGCTCCCTATCATGTCTATATTCCGCAGCGTCTGAAACACGTTGCCGCTCAGCGTCACGTTCTTGACCAGTTCGGCCAACTTGCCGTCGCGAATCATGTAGGCCTCGCCGGCGCTGAACGTGAACATCTCGCCGCTGGTCTGCCCGCCATAACTGTCTTTCGCGTACACGCCCAGTTTGATGTCCTTCAGCATCTCCTCGAAACTCGCATCCCCGCCTTCGATGCACGTATTGCGCATGCGGCATATCGGCGCGAATCGGTAACTTATCGCCCGGGCGTTGCCGGTCGGTTTCTCGCCCATCACTCCGGCGGTCTCACGGGAATGCAGCCTGCCGACCAGTTTGCCCCCCTTGATTAAATAAGTCTTCTCGGTGGGCACGCCCTCATCGTCGTACTTCAGATATCCGCGGCATCCCGGGTCCAGGCCGGTGTCGTAGATGTTAAGGATTTTGGAGCCATAGGTCTCACCCAGCCGCATCAGGTTCTGGAGGTTCTTGTCCTCGTAAACATTGTCTCCCTCGCTGAGGTGGCCGAAGGCCTCGTGCACAAACACACCGGCGAGCACGGGGTTGACTATCACGGTGTATTCGCCGCCCCTTACGCCCTCTGTGTCAAGCATGTCCACCGCCGTTTGGCAGGCTTTTTTGACTTCATCCTCCTTTCCGAGCAGCACGCCGAAATCGTCGGAACTGCCGAAGGAGAACCTGCCCATCTGTGTTTCGCCGCCTTCGTTCGCCACGGCCACCACGTTGCCGCCCAGGTCCAGTTTTTCCTGCTCGATGCACGTCCCTTCCGAATTGACCAGCGTAATCCGCGAAAACTTGTCGAAGTAGTTGATGGCGGAAGTGTTGATGCGGGGGTTATAGGAAAGCACGATGTCGTTGTAGGCCTCCAGTATCTCTTTCTTCTCTTTCAGGCTGACTTCCCGGGGGTCTCGCCCGGGCGACACGCGCACCTCATCCTGCACGGTTTCGGCCGGTGCCAGTTTTGTCGCATGTTCCACGTGATGGCTTATCAGGATGGCCTGTTCGACCGCCTGTTTCATCTTCCTTTCGAGTTCGTCCAGGCGGTTGAACGATACGAACCCCCACCCGCCCTTAACGAGCGCCCGTATGCACCCGCCGGAGTCCACCGACTCGGAGATATTCTCAAGCGTCTTTCCCTTGTAGGAAATCTGTGTCAGGCGCGAGTCTTCGACCCGTATCTCCGCGTAATCGGCCTTCGCACCGGCAATGATGCTCCTCAGCATATTTTTCATCATTTGTCCTCCGCCTCAAAAGCGCGCTCATACATGGCATGTTTCCCCTCACCCGACAAATCGGGGTCGGGGCCTGCCATCCTACGGGTGTGCTGGACGGGGAGTCAGACCCTTCCCGTCGGGCCGATCCGCCTGAGGCGGACGGCCCTCCTCCT
>JAUXGI010000100.1 GCA_030622295.1 Planctomycetota bacterium | reverse complement strand
GCATGACTTCGGAAATAATGTCCGAGAAGAGAGGACGCGAAAGGAAAAAACAGCCGAAGGCTGCTCCTCAGCCCCTCCTTCGTCGGGATAAACTCCTGACCCCCTCGCCGTCTCATCCCGCATCCCGCATCCCGCATCCCGCATCCCTACTCCCTCATCCCCATTATCTCATACACGCGTATTTTCCCCCGCTTGCCCTTTACGTCGGTGAGGCCCAGGTCGCGCGCCTCGACCATACTACTGACGCGCGAGTACGTCTCCTCGCCGACGATTATTTTCGTGCCGAACTGCTTGTTCAGTTGTTCCAGGCGCGAGGCCAGGTTCACGTTGTCGCCGATGGCGGTGTAGTCCAGCCGTTGCTCCGAGCCGATATTGCCGACGACCATCTCGCCGGAATTTATGCCGATGCCTATGTCGAACACGGGTCTTCCCGCCTTCGCCCACCCGACCTTCAGGTGTTCAATTGTCTCAATCATTTCACATGCCGCGGCGACCGCGAGTTCGGCGTGATTGTCGGAGCGCTTCGGCGCGGTGAATATCGCCATGATACCGTCGCCCATGTACTTGTCAAGAAAGCCGCCGTGACGGAATATGACCTCGACCATCGCCGACAGGTACTCGTTGAGCAGCGAGACCACCTCTTCGGGCGACATCTTTTCGGACATGGGCGTGAAGTCGCGGATGTCGCTGAACAGCACCGTCATGTCCTGCCTCGTGCCCTTATCCACCGTCAGGCGGCTGAAATCCTTCGACAGTTCCTCCACGAGTTCGGGTGAGAGGTACTTGCTGAACGCCTTTTTGAACTCGCGCACGCCCCTGGTTTCGGTAATGTAGCCGACGGTGGTCGCTGCGGCGTACGCGAGGAAGATACCCAGCCAGACCGGCACCACGTCCATCCACAGCGAGTTACTTGCGAAGTTGTACGCGGCCCAGCCGCTGAAAACCGCCAGATAGAACAGGACAAGCGCCATGAGCACGACGGCCGCAATCCACAGCCTCTTGAACGACGACACCGGCATTACGCATGTTACACCCGTCAGTATTGAAAACATCGCCGACAGAACGATTGTGACCCAGGCGGGACTGCGACAGATAAAATCGCCCGAGATGATATTCTGCGCGGCGATTGCGCTGATGCAGACGCCGGGCATAAGGGGGTCAACGGGCGTGGCCTTCATGTCGGCAAGCGAAGAGGCCTGCGCCCCGATGAAGACTACCTTGTCCTTGAAGACCTCCGGCGGAATGCAACCCTCGTCCATGGCCGAGGTATCAAGCCTTCCCAGCACATCGGCTTTCTCAAAGTTGTCGTATCTCCCCCACTTCTCCGGCACGTTGTCGTACTTGACCATCAGGTCATGCGACCGCAACAGGGCGATTGCGCTGTAATAGTCCTTCGGCTCCTTCAGCCAGTCGTACCATTTTATCAGAAACCGCCCTTGCGCGTCCGTGCGGACGGAAAGTTCTTCGAAGCCGATTTTCGCGGCGGCCCAGGCAAGAGAGTCATACGGTTTGCCGTCGAACGTGTAATTCAACTTAATATGCCGGGCTACGCCGTCGCCGTCGGCGTTGAAGTTCATCACGCCGACATTGGCCGAAGCATCCGAAATGGGATACACCGGCGCATACACCGTGTTGTAATCGTCGTCTGCTGCGTCATGCCGCAAAACAATGACTTTGTGAGGAAGATTGCTCTTGCGGAACGCCTGCAATTCTGCGAACTCCGGCTTTTCCTTCTTGAACTCCATGCCCGTGACGACAGGCAGGCGCGAGTTCTTGCGGATGTAAAGGTTTGCGAAAATCTCGTCGCCGTGTGCCTTTTTCGACTTGCTGGAGAAGTCGAGGTCGATGACCACCGCCTTAGCGCCGCAGTGGTTCAGGTATGTAATCATGCGGCCGTAAACCTCGCGCTCCCACGGCCACGTGCGCGACACGCCCCTGCCGCCGACCTTTTTCGGGTACTCGAGTCCGAAGAGGCTCTTCTCGTCAATGACGACTACGACGACGTCCCTGGAGGGTGGTTCAAAGGGAAAGAGTTGGAAGCGGGCGTCGAGCGTCTTGCATTCGAGCGCGTCCCAAGCGCCCAGGACGAAGAGTATCGACACGACGGCCGCCGCGGCCGCGCCTGTGCACGCGCCGATTACAAAGCGTCTCACCGCGGGTCTTTCGCGTAACAGTGCCATAGCCCCCTGTGCGATTATACAAACGAAACCTGAAGGGGTTTAACCCCCTTAGGTTTCGTTTGTCACAAGTGCAGGAGTTTTTTGATATTGCGCAGGATTCGCGCGGCGATCTTTTTGGCTTCCCCGGCGGGGAGGGTTTCCCCGGCCCTTTCAATTTCCTCGCGGTATCTCTCCATTGCTTCCACGCCCTTCGCGGTTCTCTCGGCCAGTACTTCGCTTATCTCACCGGCGATCGCCGGTTTCGCCCGAAGCAACTTCCTGAAGTGTTCGCGTCCAATGACGGCCAGGGTCGAATCCATGGAGGCGGTGACAGTGGCGGTGCGCCTGTCGCCGCTGAGCATGGCCATCTCGCCGAAGAAATCGCCGGTGTGCAGCGTGCCGACTTTCACCTGCTCGCCGTCATGGGCGGTCTTCGTGACGTCTAGTTCGCCATCCAGGACCAGGAAGAACTCCTCACCCTCTTCATCCTGCCGGACGACCTCTTCCTCGGCGGCGTATATCGCGCGCCGCGTGCCTCGGGCCAGCACGAGGAAATCATCATTATCGAGCGAGGCAAGAAAGTCCACGCGCCTGAGCAGGTCAACGCAGCGGGCGAGTTCCTCTTCCTCGGTGACTTCCTTGACGTGGTGCAAGTGAACCGTGCGAATGGGGAACGGTATCGTGATGCCGTGGCGCTTGAAGATGTACCAGATGTTGCTGAAGACGTCGCTCTCGATTACGAAGTGGCGCGAGTAGTCGTTCAGCCAGAACTTGATGCGATATGTAATCGAGAAATCGCCGTAGGAGTGGGTGAATATCTGCGGCTCCGGGCGATGCATTATCCCTTCCACTCTGCTTAACGCTTCAAGGATTGCCCGGCGCACCTTGTTCGGGGGGTCGGAGTAACTCGTCCCGATGAAAAGGTTCACCGCGTGTACCGTGGTCGGCAGGGAGTAGTTAATTATCTCGACCTTGCCGAAGGTGGAATTCGGGATGATGACGTAGTCGCCGTCAAAGGTTCGGACGTTGATTGCGCGCCAGGTGACGCCCACCACGCGCCCCTCGTGCTCGCCTATCCTTACCCAGTGGCCTATCTGCACGCTCTTCTCGAAGTGAATCGAGAGACCGGTGAAGAGATTGCTGAGCGTGTCCTGCATGGCAAAGCCGAGCACCAGGGATATGATGGCCGAGGTGGTGAAGAGCGGCGTGACGTCCCAGTGGAGCACCGAGTGGATGATTATGGCGGCGGCAATCATGTACGCGCCCCAGGTAATCGGCGCGCGAATAAGCCCGGGCACGTCGACATCGCGCACGCGCTTCAGGGCATAGTCGAAGATTATGACCATCGCCGTCTTGATGGCCAGCAGCACCGCGCACGTGATTATGATGACGTCCAGATAATGTGCCGCCCCGGGCTCGCCGGACCATTCCAGCGGGAAAAATCGCAGGGCGTGCACAGGGAACACCAGCCACTCCTCCGGCACGATGTCCGCCCATACCTTCAGGCGAAACAGCCCGACAATGAAGAGCAGCGTGAGGAAGAAGATGTTGCGCTTGACGAAGAGTCCGAAGAAATGCTCCTCGCGAGCGCCGCGCGAGAGAATGCGCAGGACGTTCAGGAACAACAAGGCGAGAAAGCATACGATGGCTGCAACTATTACGGTATTCATGGGCGAATTTTCTCCGTGGGATACACTGTCACTGCATTATACCATTTATCGGCCGACTCGGCATCGCGCTTTACACGCCCCCCGCAAAACTGTTACCCAAAGGGGTCTAAGCCGCGAGGGGGTCAGACGCTGAGGAGGAGCGAAGCGACGGGAAGGGTCTGACTCCCCGAGCCTCTTCGTGAGAAATGCGGGTCAGGTAACGGTTCGATGGAAGACTTGACAGGACCGATTCGTAAATCTACTCTATGCGAGATATTTCGTGCCCGTACGCGCTAAGAATGAGGAGAGAGACATGACGGAGAAATTCGAAGAAACCTTCTGGGCCGAAGCAATCAAACTGGCGTCGCCGCATTTTTACGTTCTCGTGACGAGCGTCGACAAGAACGGCCGGCCCAACGTAATGGGCCTGTCGTGGTGGATGTTCACGTCCGTCAACCCGCCGCTGGCGGCGATAGCGGTCGGGCAGGCGCGCTACTCGCACCAGTGCCTGGAGGGTTGCAAGGAGTTTGTCCTGTGCTTCCCGTCGGAGGCGCAAAAGGACGGCGCGTGGTTCTGCGGGACGAAGTCCGGCCGCAACTACGACAAGTTCAAGGAATCCGGGCTCAAGGCGGTACCGGCAACGAAGGTAAGCCCCCCTCTAATCGAGGGGGCGATGCTCGCGTTCGAGTGCAAGGTCGTCCAGGAACTCGACGTCGGCGACCACACCATCTACGTGGGCGAAATCGTGGCGATGCACAAAACCCCCGGCGTCGAGAGACACCTCTACACCATCGCGTACAGCAGCCTGCTGAGCATCGACCACGAGGGCAACACGGACATTGGGGGGTAGGACGCTGACTCCCGGAGTTTAAGGCGGGCCTGTCGTCCTGAACGACTCCGCCCCCGGCGAACACCGCCGGGAGGCTCCACCTTAAATCGACCGATTTGCGGCCTTGACAATGGGGAGAGGTTTACCCGACAGGGCCTGTTATCTGGAAACCATATAATCAGTAGTTAGGCCGACATGGGCACATGAGAAGGAGGTTGCCATGAAAAGAGCACGTCTTTTCACTTTGGTTGTGTTGGTCATTTTCATCCCGTCATCTTTTATGAGCTGCAAGCGCACCGAGAAGGAACCCACCGGCGGAACGCGCGATCCCGCGCAAACCTCTCCACAATCAGCAAATTCTCTGGAACAATCGGAGGGCAGCCAACCGCCCACCTCGCCGCATGGAGCGGGTTCAGGCCGACAGGGCAACGGCGGAGGCAACAGTAAAGGCGGCAGCGATTCTTCTAAAGCAGAGGGAACAAACGGAAAACAGGGAGAAGAGGGCGCCGCAGCCGGCGGAGATGAAACAAAGGATTCTGTTCGCGCCCGCATTGAGGCAGTGCAGAAACGTCTTGCCGGTGAGGAGACCTGCGAAGGCTCAAGAAGGCTTTCGGAGGTGAAATCCAGGGCCGCGAACGCCCTCGATGAAGCGGAAAAACTGATGGATTCTCAGGATGCCAGCAAAGCGCAAGCGGACACGGCTCAGGGGAAACTGGATGAGGCGGAGGAAGCGCTTGCTGAATATGAGAGGCTACTGCCCGAATATAGGAAGGTGAAGGAACTGTTGCGGCAGGTTGAGGAAGTGACACAAGCGGCAAAGGCTCAGGGAAAAGCGATAGGTGACCTTGAGGCGCGGCTGGATGAGATAGAAAGGAATCTTGAGAAGGATTACGCCAGAACTGAGTGGGAACTCCAGGAGGTTCTTAAGGAGTATGAG
>JAUXGI010000274.1 GCA_030622295.1 Planctomycetota bacterium | reverse complement strand
TAAACTCCTGACCCCCTCGCCCCCGGCCCTCGGCCGCTTTTGCACTTTCCGCGCTCGGTATCTTCGGAAGCGGCCTCCGAGGTCATGCAAACCGGAAGCACAAGAGGGGGCTGTGCCCCCCGCCGGTATAGTAATCGGCGAAAAAGCCGTCGAATCTTGCATAATATTCATTATAGCCGGTATGGGCCGCAATGTCAATCCGGGTTTACACCAACGCATACGCTGCGGGCAGCGGGGTATCCCCGACCCCTTTTTCGCTGCGGGGAGAGAAGCGGGTGGAAGACCGGTGGTGAATGCGTGCCCGTCCCTTACAGAAACAGGCGCACCCACTTCTCAAGCACAAGCAACGCCCAGAGCCGCCGGCCGTTGTCGACCCTCCCGTCCAGGTGGTTCGCCAGGAGCGTCTCCAGACTACTGCGGCAAATAATGTGCCGCCGCACCAGCACGCCGTCCGTCAGAAGGTCCCGGGCCATCTCCCGCAGGTCCTCTCGGAGCCACTGCCCCACGGGAACGGCGAAACCCATCTTGCCCCGCCTCCGGACAGGTCGCGGCAAAATGTCGGCAAATGCGGAGCGCAGGATTTGCTTGCCCCTGCCTCTCCTCATCTTGAACGAATCCGGCAGGTTCATCGCGAACTCCACCACCCGGTGGTCGAGGAAGGGCGAGCGCACTTCCAGCCCGTGCGCCATGCTCGTCCTGTCGACCTTCGCCATCAAATCACAGGGCAGGTAGTACTCCATATCGAAGGCCGCCGCCCTGCCGACATCCGAATGCATGCGCGCCGGGTATTCGCCCTTCTCAAAGCGGTATCTGCCCGATTCTCCGCGAATCGTCGCTCGAAACTCCCGCGTCATCAACCCATCCCTCGACTCATCGTCGAAAAGGCATATCCAGTTGTAGAAGCGCCCCACGGCGTCTTCCCCCAGGGCGCGGGCAAAGCGTTTCCATCGATAGAGGAGGTTTTTCTCCTGCGCGGGCATCCTGTGCCACCATCTCCCAAGCGACCCTTGGCCGCTTTTTTCCTTCCGGTTTGCATGACTTTGGAGACGGCCTCCAATATCAGAAGGCGTAAAACGTAAAAGACCGGGCAAGGCCCGGCGGAACAGGCGCTCCAGCCCGCCGCTCAGCCACACGGCCGTATGCCGAGGATAGCCCAGGAAGCACTCGTCTCCCCCGTCGCCCGACAATGCCACCTTCATGTGCCGCCGCGTCAGGTGGGAGAGCACAAAAGCGGGCACCGCGGAAGAGTCGGCCAGCGGTTCGTCGAGATGCCAGACGAGTTTCTCGAACATGTCCACCACGTCGGGCCGCACCACCTCCGAGACGTGCTCGGTTCCGAACCTTCTTGCCACGATTTGCGCGTAGCGGCGCTCGTCGTACCGTTTTTCATCGAAGCCGATTGTAAAGGTTTTGGCCCGCCCTTCGCCCTGTCCCGCCATAAGTCCGACGACTATGGAGGAGTCCACCCCGCCGCTGAGAAACGCTCCCAGCGGCGCTTCGCCGACGAGTCGCAGGCGGACCGAATCCTCCAGGAGTTCCCGCAGACGTTCTTCGGCCTCATTTCTGTCAAGCGCAACCGGCTCTCCGACAGGTTGCCAGTAGCGGCGCAAGCGAACGTCGCCGTTCGTCACGGTGGCGCAGTGGGCGGGCGGCAACTTGGCGACGCCTTTCAGGATTGAGCAGGGGTGGGGCACGTAGCCGAACGTAAGGTAGTGCGATATCGCGTCCGGCTCTACTTCCGGCGTGAAATCACTGAGTTCGGCGAAGGCCTTTATCTCGGAGGCGAACGCAAACCGCCCCCCGCCCTGCCGGTAGTAGAGCGGCTTCTGACCCAGCCTGTCGCGCGCGAGGAACATCCGCCGCTTCTCGTCGTCCCAGAGGGCAAAGGCGAACATGCCGTTCAACTTCGCCGGCATCTCCTCGCCGTATTCCTCGTAGAGGTGCACGAGGACCTCGGTGTCGCTCTTCGTGCGGAACCTGTGGCCCCTGGCCTGGAGTTCGCGCGTCAGTTCGCGGTAGTTGTAGATTTCCCCGTTCAGCGCGACGAGGACGGTCCCGTCCTCGTTGGCTATGGGTTGATGCCCGCCCTCGATGTCGATTATGCTCAGCCGCCGCACGCCCAGACCGGCGCCGCCCCCGCGCCATATCCCATCCTCGTCGGGGCCGCGATGGCGCAGCGTCTCCGTCATCGCGCGCAGTTCTTTCTCGTCAACCTCGCGCTGAGAATCCGTGTTCACTATGCCGCAAATTCCGCACATGTCTTCCAGCGATGTATGATAAGGTGTAAGTGCCCCCCCGGCTGCCCTCGGCCGCTTTTTTCCTTCGGAGGCTCGGGGAGTCAGACCCTTCCCGCCCCGATCCGCCTGAGGCGGACGGGGCTCCTCAGCGTCTGACCCCCTCGCTGATCCACCTCAGGCGGACTGCCTGTCACCTGCTATCCGCCTCAGGCGGACTACCTGCTACCTGCTGCCTGTTATCCCTTCTCAATTCATTCACGAAATGATGAGCCTGCCTGGTCGGTTCCGGCAGACGATACCTGTCGCAACAGCGCAACACTATCTGCGCCGCGCGGGGGATACTGACCATGTGACCGGGCGACGCGAAGACCGGCTTTACGCCCTCCCGTGTCCTCAGGACCCGGCCGATTGTGCGGCCCTTGTATTTGAGCGAGGCGCAGGAGCCGCGCTTCCGCCCGACAGTCGCATACTCCCCCACCAGGCGACTTTTCGCGCAGCCGACCACCGGCATATTCAAGATGAGACCGAGGTGGGACGCGATACCCAGGCCGCGCGGATGCGCAATGCCCTGCCCGTCGGCGATGATGCAGTCCGGCTGCGTCTGCAATTTCTTCAGGGCGCTGAGAATCGCCGGCGCCTCGCGAAAGGAAAGAAGGCCCGGGATGTAGGGAAACTTCGTCCTGCGAACCGCGCCCTGCTTTTCGACGAGCGACCAGTCGCGGGCATCAAGCACGACGACGCCGGCGTACATGGACTCATCGCCGGGCGAGTAGGAGACGTCGACGCCCGCCACCAGGCGCAAGCGCCCCACCGCGCTCTTCAGCGAC
>JAUXGI010000290.1 GCA_030622295.1 Planctomycetota bacterium | reverse complement strand
TGAGGGGGGCGCTTCGTGGTTCTGAAAAGGGAGAACGGCGAAGTTGTGCTGGCCCGCGTCCGTCGCGCGCTCTCGCGGCGCGAGAAACGACGGGGGCTGCTGGGAAGGAATGAGTTGGGACAAAGCGAGGGGCTTCTTCTCAAGGGGTGCCGTTTCGTGCATACCTTTCTGATGAAGTTTCCCGTCGGGCTTATATATCTTGACAAAGGGGAACGGGTGGCGAAGATTGTGCGCAGACTTGCCCCGTGGCGCGTTTCGGCGTGCCTGGCCGCGGAATCCGTGGTGGAGTGCAGGGCGGACCTGCCCGCCCTGGGCCGTCTTCACGTCGGGGAGTCCCTTTTAATGGAAGAGCAAAGCGAATGACTGAAGTCACCGCGACACTAAAACTACTGGGCCCGGGAGAACCTGATGCCGAGGTGCCCGTGGGCGACAGGCCGCTGATGATAGGGCGCGACCCAGGCTGCGACATCGTGCTGGACGACCCGGCCATCTCCAAAAAACACGCACAACTGCTACTGGTGGACGGCGAATATATGGTACGCGACCAGAACAGCCACAACGGCACCTTCGTCGGTAACGAGCGCGTCACGCACCGTACCCTGAAGAACGGCGACATTATCGCCATCGGCCCGAAGAAAATTCTGTTCAGCCTGTACGGGGCGGCGTCCATTGGAGGAGCATTGACGCTTGTGGAGGTCGATGAAGGCCCCGGCGAAAGCGTCCAGGTACCGGCGGAAGTGACGCCCCCGCAGGACTGGCTCGGAGAGCGCCTGCATACAATGGCGCAAGAGCAGGAGAGAAGCCGGCGTTTCTGGTCGGTGGCCGTGAGCGTCGCCATTGTCGCGGCCGCTATGACGGGGCTGATTATCGTATTCAGTCTGCCGGGCCAGACATACCGCGACGGCGGCCTGGTGGAACTGAACCTGGGATACGGGCAACTCGTTCTGATACCGGTGCCCGCAAAACCTTATGCCGCAAACGTGACGGTCGACAACCCCTCCGACAGCGAGGTACTGACGGTGGATGCGCGCTGGCCCGGCGACGACCGGTATGACGAAGAGCTGTCACGCATATCAGGGGGGTATTACTTCGTTCGCGTCGAACCTCACGAAGAGGGCAGAGCGCGGTTGATTGTAAAGGCGCGAAACGGTAAAGTATATCAGATAACAGTCATCGTAAAGAAGGACAAGATGGAACCCAGGGAACTGCTCCGGAGGCTCAAAGAGGCCGAGGAGACACGAGCGTCGGAAGAGAAAAGAATATACCTGGCGCACAGTTATCTCGAACAGGGCAACAGCACGCTGTATGGAAATCCGGCGGACGCAATCGACGCATACAACATCGCGCTCGAATATGCATCGAGATACAACATCGCGCTTGCCAGAACAATCGACAGGAAACTCGAACTGGCGAAGAAAAAGGTCAGGGAACGCTGGAAGGCCCTGAAACTGGTTCTGACGAGGTCGCGTTCCCTGAGAGAACGGGCCGAGATGAGAGAGGCGTTGATTGAAGTGAAAAGGCTCGCTCCCGACCCGCGCGATGCCAGGCACCAGTGGGCCGACATATTGCTGAAACGCTACAGGCAATAAAGTTGTCGAGTTGTCATCGGTGACTGTCACCAATTACCCGAATTAGGGTCTGACCCTATTTACCCCTCGACCCCGAGGGGGTCTCGGGACGAGAACCCCGGAGGGGCGGAGCGCAGGCCCGATTTTATCGGGCCCAGCTCGTAGAATAGGGTCTGACCCGTTGCCGTTTGCAGATTAGTGACTGTCACCGTAAGATAAGGGAGAGGCAGCAGGATGAAGGTAATTCCGGACCTTGCGTTTTCGAATCACATCTGAGGACCGCACAATGAGGAAGTTTGTAGCAACGGATGGCGAAAAAACCATCGAGTACGTGCTGAAGGACGGCGTTAACCTCGTCGGCCGTGACGACAACTGCGATGTTGTCATCGACTCGCAGCACATCTCCAGAAACCACATCTCTGTCGTCGTCAAACGCGACGGGGTAGTGATACAGGACCTGAACAGCCGCAACGGAACCTTTGTAAACGGCCTGCGGGTCAAAAACAGCGTCGAGATAAATAACGGCGACGTCGTGTCGCTCGGCAAATACAGAATGGTCTTCATCTCGGAGGAGGAGTCCGCGGAGCATCCTCCACCGACACCGGTCAGCGTCGAGCCGGAAGGGGGGGAAGCACCGGCAGGGGAGCAGGACACGCTGCCGCTGAAGAGCCATCTTGCAAAGGAATTCGGAGAACAGGCCCGAGGCACGGCGGGAAGCCGTCTGCCGGCAAAGTTTGACCCCAAACGCTACCAGGTGGCAACGCAGGACCGGAAAATCATCGTAACGGACGGAGTTACCGGACAGGCAATCGAACTGTACCGCGGCACGCCCGACGCCGCGCTTCTGGACAGGCTGATTGCCGAGCGGCGCGCCAGGCAGCGCCGCAACACCATCCTGGGCGTGCTGGGCGGACTGGGCGTTCTGATAGCAATTGTCGCGGTCGCGGTCGTGTTGGCCAGTCCAGAGAAAGACCCGGGGGTCGCCGGGAGAGTGAATGAAAGGGGGTACTACGAAACAATCAACAGGGCAGTCATTGCCTTCCGTGACCGCGGCGACACGGAGGAGGCCCGCAGGCTTCTGGACGAGGCCGAAAAACTCGCCAAAGGAAAAAGACGCTACAGTATGCATCAGCACATTCGTTCGATAATCAAACTGTACAAAAACGCGGAAGACAATGTAGAGACCTTCAACGCGGACGAAGCGCTCCGCATACTCAGAAACGATATTGACCTCGAAGAGATAGACGCCTCCTACGACACCACTACACTCAGGGAGTGGGTCAGCAAGCAGAGAGAAGTCGTCGCCGATTTCCGGGACAACCAGGATGCCTGGAGAACCGGACAGTTGTTAAAAGAGCAGCAGAACCTCAGGGCTGCCATAAGGGCC
>JAUXGI010000060.1 GCA_030622295.1 Planctomycetota bacterium | reverse complement strand
TCCGCCTGAGGCGGATTGCCTGTTGTGCTGACTCCCCGTCCAGCACACCAGAATTTCGCTTGACAGTATTGTGAAGGTGAGTATAATTGCTCGTGAAAATGCGGAATATCGTGCGCTTGAGTTATGGTCTAACAAGTGGGATTTACTCCCGCTTGATTTATTGATATGGAAAGAGACCCGGAATCGTACGCGCACGGGCGGGTCTACAGCGGCCTGTCCGGCCTGCCGCGACTGATAATAAGGGGTTGGTAGATGTAACAATTTCCGTTAACATCCGTGGTTGGGAGTATTCGAGGTTTCAAGAAAGCCGCGCTTCGGGCGGCTTTCCGTCGCATTGAAAGACAGTGGCGAGGAGCATATGAACGGCGACTTACTCAGAATAGTCGAAACCTTGCACCGCGAAAAGGACATCGACAAGGATGTCATCTTCCAGGGCATAGAAGCCGCCGTTGCCTCCGCCACCAAGAAACACTACGGCAGGGATGTGGATATCACGGTGGTAGTGGACCGGGAGACGGGCGCGCTGACCGCCTACGAAGACGGCAACCCCATCGACCCCGAGGAACTGGGCAGGATAGCGGCGCAGTCGGCCAAGCAGATGATGATACAGAAAATCCGCGAGGCCGAAAGCAACGTCATCTTTGAAGATTTCGAATTACGCAAGAACACCATTATCACCGGACAGGTCCAGCGCTACGAAGGCGGCACCATGATTGTGAACCTCGGCAAGATCGAAGGTGTGCTCGTGCGCAGGGACCTTATCCCCGGCGATTCCTACCGCCCCGGCGACAGGATTCGCGCACTCGTGACCGACGTGCAGAAGGTCGGCTCCAAGGTGCGCGTCATCCTCAGCCGCTCCGACCCCGAGTTTGTCATCAGGCTCTTTGAACTGGAGGTGCCTGAAATACCGGAAAACCTCGTCGTCGTCAGGGCGATAGCGAGAAACCCCGGCTATCGGACGAAAATAGCCATAGAGAGCATGGACCCGCGGATAGATTGTGTCGGGGCCTGTGTGGGCGTGAGAGGCTCGCGAATAAAAAACATCGTCGGCGAACTGAACGGCGAGAAGGTCGACATAATACAGTGGGACGACCAGCCGGGCGGACTCATCGTCAATGCGCTCAAACCCGCAGAGATTACCGGTCTCGAAATCGATGAAGATGCGGCGAGCGCGCGTGTGATTGTCACGCCCGACCAGTTGTCGCTGGCGATAGGCAAGCGCGGGCAAAACGTGCGCCTGGCGTCGAAATTGACCGGCTGGCGACTGGACATCATCACCGAGGAAGAACGCCAGGCCGTCGCCGAGGCCCTCGCCGAGACGCTCAAACAGGTCCCCGAGATACCCGCCGAGACCGCCGACATCATCGCCGCCTCCGGCTACATGTCCGTTGAGGACGTGCTGACGCGCGGGCCCGAAATGCTGGCGCTCGTCGTCGCTGACCTCGAAGCCGAACAGGCCGAAACGATGATAAACGCCGTCAAGGAGCGATTGGACGCCGGCACCCTCAAGCCGGTCGCACCCGCGGTGAGAACCGACAAGCCTGAAAAGGTCCTCGAAACAACTGAAGAAAAGACCGGGGACGCACAATTGGACGAAACCGACGCAAGCGAAACCGTCGCTGAAGAAGAGCCGCCCGAAGCGGCCGATGACATCGAGTCAACCCGCACCGCCGACGTGGCGGGGGACGGCAATCCGTCTGTGATGGAACAACAAGACAGCCAGGATGAAGAACTGCCGGAGGACAATACTGAGTGAACGTTCGCGTATACATGCTGGCCAAGGAACTGGAACTGGGAAATAAGACCATAATGGACCAACTGGAGCGGATGAGCTGCCATGTGGCCAACCACATGAGTATCGTTTCCGACGACATGGTCAAGGCGCTGCGGAAGTTCTACGCGAACGACACCAACTGGGAAGCGGCCCAGGCGGCGGAGCGCGCCGAGAAAGAGAAGATGAAGCCCCCCCGGCGCAAGCGACGCAAGACCGTACGGAAGAAGAAGGCGGTCAAAAAGAAGAAAGCCGTAAAGAAAAAGAAGGCCGTCAAGAAGAAAGTCGCAAAGAAAAAAGTCAGGGCAAAAAAGGGAAAACCCGCCGCCGAGGCGATTGCGGAAGAACCGGAAACCGTCGTCGAGGAAACCGCCGTCGAGGAAACCGCCGCAGCCCCGGGCGCGCCCGCCGTGGCTGTTGAGGAGGAACCGCCCGCAGCCGAGGTCGCTCCCGGACCTCCCGAAAGGCCGGGCGTCGTTATCAGGAAAAAGCCGGGCGAAGCGAAGCCCGCCGCCAGTGTGGTCGCTCCGGCTGAAAAGAGAAAGCCGCCCCAGAAGCCCAGGCGCGGCGCGGTTAAACTCGGCCGAATAGACCTGCGCGCGCCGGCTGCGCCCCGGCCCCCGCTACGGGCGAGGCCCCCGCTGCAAGCGAGGCCCCCGCGTCCGTCGCGCCCGGCAAGACCGTCCCGCCCCGCTGCAAGGGTTCGCGTAACGCAACAGCCGCCCGTGTCCGGCATCGGGCCGCCTGAAGCCAAGCGCGGACGGCGATTCATCAAAACCTTCCCGAAACAAAGAGTCGTCGCCCGGCAGAAAATACCCTTCCTCAAGGAACGGGTGCCGCTCGGCAGGAAGCGCCGTGATGGGCGCAGGAGAACCACCGCGGCCATGGCCACACAGGTGGTCGTGCCCGACCAGTTCGAAATCGAACTGCCCGCTACCGTCAAGGACCTCGCCGCAAAGATGGCCGTCAGGGCCGGCGACATCATCAAGCGCATGATGATGAGCAACGTCATGATACGAATCAACGACTACCTTGACGAAGAAGTGATTACACTGATAGGAGTCGAGTTCGCCAAGGAAATCACGGTCAAGAAGCCGAAAGACGTGGAGGAAGCGCTCCAGGAATACATTTCGGCGCAGGGGCTGCCGGAGGATATGGAGCCTCGCCCGCCGGTCATTACATTCCTCGGCCACGTGGACCACGGCAAGACCACGCTGCTCGACCGCATTCGCGAGGCGAACGTGGCCGAAGGCGAAGCCGGCGGCATCACCCAGCACATCGGCGCCTACGTCGTCAAGAAGAACGGCAGGCGTCTGGTCTTCCTGGACACGCCGGGCCACGAGGCGTTCACCGAGATGCGCGCCCGCGGCGCGAACGTCACCGACATGGTCGTGCTCGTCGTTGCCGCAGACGACGGAGTGATGCCCCAGACCCAGGAAGCCATCAGCCACGCCCGCGCGGCGAACGTGCCGATTCTCGTTGCCATCAACAAGATCGACAAGGCCAACGCCAACCCTCTGAAGACCAAGCAGCAACTGGCCACGGCCGGCCTCAACCCCGTCGAATGGGGCGGTGACACGGAGTGCGTCGAGGTCTCCGCCCTGAAGGGTCAGGGCGTCGATGACCTGCTTGAACTGCTTGCCCTGCAGGCCGACATGATGGAACTAAAGGGTAATCCCAAGGTCAATGCCCGCGGCACGGTGCTCGAGGCCAAACTCACCGACGAACACGGCATCGTCGCCACCATGCTTGTCATGGACGGCGTGCTCAAGAAGGGCGACATCGTCGTTGCCGGTCCGGCCTACGGCAGGGTGCGCACCGTGAAGGACGACAAGGGCAAGACCGCTCACCACGCCGGTCCCGCCACGCCCGTGGCGGTTACGGGCTTGTCGGAGGTGCCGCGCGCCGGCGACAAGTTCATCATCATTGACGACCTGCAGAAAGCCCGCCAGATTGCCATCGCCCGCATCCGACGCTACCGCCAGACCGCTCTCATCACCCGCGGCACCGCAACCCACGTCACCCTGGAGAACCTCTTCGAGCGCATTGCACAGGGCCGGGTCAAAGAATTGCCCGTCATTCTGAAGGCCGACGTCCAGGGCTCCATCGAGGCCATACAGAAATCGCTCAACCAACTGTCCACCTCCGAGGTGCGCATAAGGTTCCTCCATGCCGCCGTCGGCGGCGTAAGCGAGTCGGACGTCATGCTGGCCGACGCCTCCGACGCCATCATAATCGGCTTTCAGGTAGTTCCCGACACCAGTGTGCGCAAACTCGCCGAAGAAAAGAGCGTCGATATCCAACTCTTCCACGTCATCTACAACCTCATCGACACCATCAAGGCGGCCATGAGCGGCATGTTGGAGCCCGAGGAGAAGGAGGTATCGCTCGGCAGAGCCGTCGTCAAACAGGCCATCAAGATATCGCGCGTGGGCATCGTTGCCGGCTGCCAGGTCAGCGAAGGGAAAATCGAGCGCGGCGCAAATGTGCGTCTCATCCGCGACGGCATCATCGTACACGAGGGCAAGATCGAG
This sequence comes from Planctomycetota bacterium, assembly GCA_030622295.1. Classification (GTDB taxonomy): domain Bacteria; phylum Planctomycetota; class B129-G9; order B129-G9; family B129-G9; genus B129-G9. The sequence goes on along the minus strand of JAUXGI010000060.1, from coordinate 2,313 downwards.
GGCCTGCGCCGCTTCAAGGACGACGTACGCGAGGTCGAAAAGGGCTACGAGTGCGGCATCAGACTGGCCGGCTACGACGACGTCAAGGAAGGCGACACCATCGAAGCCTACCGCATCGAGAAAATCAAGAGAGAACTGTAGGCACCCTCCTCTTTCATGTCATGTCAGCCTCCACCTTAATTCAGAGGGAAAGTGGTCTTGATAATGGGGAGAGGCTTAACCCTCTCATTGTCCGCCTCAGGCGGATACGAAAAATGGGGGGGGAGTCATCACAAAAACAACCAGAGGGGGTACGATGTCGGGGGTCCTTCCCAAAACACGACACGAGCATGTATCTAAAGCAAAATGTCTCTCTCGGGAAATTCTTTGACTCCGGGAACGTCCTTTATAATTTTTATTTATAGTTTGACGAGGCGGGTGCACCTCGGGCCACTCTGTAATGGCCTCTTTGCCTTGCGCACGCGCCTTGCAATCTTTTAAGCCACTGAAAATATTGGGCGGCCTGAGGTTTTCAGGCCGCCCTTTTGGGTCACGAGTCCGCCTTAGGCGGACAGATTACAGATTGTAACTCAGTGTTTCCTCCTGCGTACGATGCCGGCAATCGCAGCAAGCCCGCTTACGCTTCCAAGCATCAGGATGATGGTGGAAGGCTCGGGGATGATGGTTATCTCTACATCACTCGGAGAGCCGGAAAACCCGCCGGAGCAAATGTAGTCAGAGTTAAAAGTGGCTGAAAAAATAGCGGTCATGCCAGGATAGTCAACAAACGTTCCTGTGGCTTCTATCAGCATTGCACAGGATGCCCCATCATAATCGCAACCACTCTCAGGCACGCCCCCTGTCCAATCAATCGTTGCAAAAGCGCTTGCCCCATCCAAATCCACCATGTATTTACCCGAACCGCCCCACAAAGCGCCGTCCAATCGGAGTTCACCCCCGGCGTAGATCACGTCATAACTGACTATGCCGCTTCCGGGAGGTTCCGGGGTAACAGATTCGATTATCAAATCTGTTGCCAGGTTCGGAGAGTTGACCAAGGTGTTGGGGCACAAGTCCCACAAACTAGTGGGAAAGATGCTATTCCATCCCATAATCACATTTCCCACTTCAAGTGGGCCAGTACCGTAGAATGTTCCGTCGTCCCAGTAAGTTTGCCAAGTGCTCGCAGCTCCCGGCGCGGGATAATAGGTTCCCAAGACGGGTGTAGGAAATGCGTTGCTGCCGGCATAAACCATACACAGTGCAACTACACACCCAATTAGCATCTGCTTATTCATAACTTCCACCTCCTCCATATAATGACCTAAACTATTTGGAGCGACTTAATGCAACAGGATCGCGACCATATCAGCTCTGCTGCATCTAAGAAAACGCTCCGCCAACGCTTTCACCAGCCATTTACACAACCCTTAACAACGTTACGTTTACAAAATTACCAACACCTCCTCTCTCAAAATGCGCCATCCTAAGTTTGTCAATAACAATAGCTATAGCACTAACTGATACTGTAATTATAGCACACAAATGCCGGATTGTCAAGGAAAAATTCTTTAACATTAAAAGTGTGAATTTTGGGACACAACATCAAGCGCGCTTTGTGGTTAAGACACGCCATATCTTGTGCTTATCCCGGCCGGGCGCACTGGAACACGTCGGCATAAGCGGAAAAACCCGCAAGGTCTTCGACCGCAGATTCGACTCCCCCTGACTGAACCGGGGGGGGGCCATATTTATACTAACCCGCATTTCTCACCACCGCTCGGGGAGTCAGACCCTTCCCGCCCCGACATGTCGGGGCTCCTCAGCGTCTGACCCCCTCGCGGATGTCACCCCAACTCGGAAAAGAACATTGAAATGGCGTCGTGTGAAGGTATAATCGTGCCTCATGTCATCCCCCTGAAACCTGTGTTAAAAACCGATTTTTGCATGAGGGTCACGGAATGATTAACTGGCATAGCGAAAGATTCAAGAAGGTTGCCATATGGATAATGGCCGGGCTGCTGGTGCTGTTTCTGGTCGGCTCGTACGGGATACGCGAACTGTTCCTGGGCCACGGCGGAAAAGGAGAGGGCGGCGGCGTGGTGGAGGTAAAGGTAATGGGCGCGACGGTGGACCTGAACGACTACCGTTCCTTTATTTCCAGGTGGGGCCGTTCGCTGGATGGTGAAAGCGTTCACTGGAAGAATGTGAACTTCTGGCGAATGCGCTACATGGGACAGGAGATTACGTCGGAACTCGTCGATGCCGCCGGTTATGCGGACTACTTCCACAGGGAACTCTCCTACATACCCATTAAACCCTTCGTTCACACGG
>JAUXGI010000150.1 GCA_030622295.1 Planctomycetota bacterium | reverse complement strand
CCAAGGCCCAGGATCTTCCTGTGCGTTGCGTTGCCGTCGGCGATAAGCACCCTTGTCGTCTTCGCGGCAGTCAATCTGTCCTCCCGCAAAAAGGAAAAAACGGGATACGCTCCCTTGGTAAGGTTGCGCAGTGGAAATCCGCTTTCCTTTTACGCGGTAGGGGCTGGACGATGGCCGAGTTTATGATGTGCAATATCGGATATGGTTAGTCCAAGTCTCTTGAATCGGCAGGAAACATCAGAAAATTTAGGTATTATTCGGTTAGCGTGCGACCGGGGGTCAGACCCTTCCCGTCGGGGGGCACGGCCCCCTCTTTCACTTCCGGCCCGCATGACTTCGCAGGCGATGCCCGAAGACAGCAGGTGCGAAAGGAAAAGGCAGCCGAAGGCTGCTCCTCAGCGTCTGACCCCCTCGCCGGGGGATCTTAGTCAATTAGACGCCGTATTCTGGCGAATGTTCCGGGAATTCGCAAGTTCAGGCGAAAATTTATTTTCGTTGACAGGCGATGCTTTTTCCATAGAATCGCTATTCCATGATGGCAGAGCGAAAGACACAGAGAGGGGCGCCGGCCGTCGTGGTAATCCCCGCGAGATATGCCTCAACTCGCCTGCCCGGCAAGCCCCTGCTGAAAGATACCGGCAAGTATCTTGTGCAGCATACCTTCGAAGCCGCGTCGAAAAGCACACGCGCCTCCAGAGTCGTGGTCGCTACCGATGACGAACGGATTTTCCGAGCGGTCAAGGAATTCGGCGGAAGCGTCTTGATGACATCGGCAGACCACGCATCGGGCACGGACCGCATAGCCGAGGCCGTGCGCGACATTGACTGCGAGGTCGTCGTAAACGTGCAGGGCGACGAGCCGGAGGCGCCGGCCTCCCACATCGACACGCTCATCGAAATGCTCGGGGAGGACCCGGCCTTGCAGATGGCCACGCTGGCGGTTCCCGTGGAGATAAGCGACGCGGCGCTTGACCCAAACACGGTGAAGGTGGTCACGGACGCAGAGGGATACGCGCTTTACTTCTCACGCTCGCCCATTCCGTTTCACCGCGAAGGAATAGCAGAAGGCCGGGAGGCTTTTCTGAAACACCTGGGGATTTACGGCTATCGCAAATCGTTCCTGAAGAGGTTCACTGCCTGGCCGCAATCGCGCCTGGAGGTGACGGAGGGTCTGGAGCAGTTGCGCGCGCTGGAAAACGGCGTCCGGGTTCGCGTGGGGATTGTGAAAGAGGACACGACAGGCATCGACACGCGGGAAGACTACGCGCGGTTCGTGCGAAAATGGCTGGATGCGCACGACAGAAGGCCGCGCACGGGGATATAATAAGACTTATACGTCCTATACGACCTATAATGAGGATACCGTGGCCAAGCATATATTTATCACCGGCGGAGTGGGTTCTTCCCTGGGCAAGGGCCTGACCAGCGCGTCGATAGGGTTGCTTCTGGAAAGCCGCGGCCTGAAGATAAACATCCAGAAATTCGACCCCTACATAAACGTCGACCCGGGTACGATGAGCCCCTTCCAGCACGGCGAGGTGTACGTAACCGACGACGGGGCCGAGACGGACCTTGACCTGGGCCACTACGAACGCTTCACCAACGCCGCCCTCACCCGCGACTCCAGCGTCACCACCGGCCAGGTATACGGCGAGGTAATCCGCAAGGAACGTCACGGCGACTACCTGGGCAAGACCGTCCAGGTCGTGCCGCACATCACCAACGAGATAAAGCGCCGCATTAAAAAACTCGCGACCAAAGGCATCGACGTGGTCATCTCGGAGATAGGCGGCACGGTCGGCGACATCGAGAGTCTGCCCTTCCTGGAGGCCATCCGCCAGTTCGCACTGGAAGAAGGCCGCGAGAACGTGATGTTCATCCACCTTACGCTCATCCCCCGCCTCAGGGCGACCGGCGAGATAAAGACAAAGCCCACACAGCACAGCGTGGGCAAACTGCGCGAAATCGGCATCCAGCCGGACATCCTGATATGCCGCACGGAGGTGAGACTGAACAAGGAAGTCCGCCAGAAGATATCCCTGTTCTGCAACGTGCCCCTGGATTGCGTCATCGAGGAGAAAGACGCCGAGTACAGCATATACGAAGTGCCCGTCATGCTGGCAAGGCAGGACACCGACGCCCTGGTAATAAAGCACCTCGGGCTGAAGGCCGACGGCAAGAACCTGAAGGAATGGACGAAACTGCTCAACATCCTGCGCAAGCCGTCCCGGACGGTCGAGGTGGCGCTGGTGGGAAAGTACGTGGAACTATACGACTCCTATAAGTCCGTCTACGAGGCGCTGACGCACGCCGGCATTGCAAGCCGCACAAAAGTTGACGTGCGGAGGATCCCCTCGGACTCGCTGAACACCATGAAGGACGTGAGGGTCGCGCTGAAAGGCGTCAAGGGCCTCGTAATACCCGGCGGTTTCGGCGACCGCGGTATCGAGGGCAAAATCCTGGCCGTCAACTATGCCCGCAAGAGGAAACTCCCCTTCCTCGGATTGTGCCTGGGCCTGCAGGTCGCCTGCATAGAGTTCGCGCGCAACGTTTGCGGCCTGAAGGACGCTAACAGCGCGGAGTTTGCGGAAAACACCGCCAATCCCGTCATCACGCTCATGGACTCCCAGGGCAACGTCGTCGATAAGGGCGGCACGATGCGCCTCGGAGCGTACCCGTGCAGACTGGTTAAGGGGTCAAAGGCCTACGAAGCGTACATGTGCGAAGAAACAACCGAGCGGCACAGACACCGCTACGAGTTCAACAACGCGTACAGGGAAGTGTTTGAGAAGAAGGGAATCATATTCACCGGCCTCTCACCAGACGGGAAGCTGGTCGAAGTCATCGAATTGAAGGGCCATCCGTGGTTCGTGGCGACGCAGGCACATCCGGAGTTCAAGTCAAAGCCCACGCGCCCGCATCCGCTCTTCCGCGGGTTCATAAGGGCCGCCCTGCGCCACGGCTAATAACACACAAAGGGGTCAGACCCCTTTGTGTGTTATCAGGCTGTGCGGGTTACCTGAATCCCCTCCTTTTCCAGGGCGGGCTTTATGCAGCTCCGCAGTTCATAGGTAAGCGCTTCGCTCTTGAAAGGCCTTGTCCGGGCCACAACACGGTAGGTAACGTTCGCCCCCCCCAGTTCCAGCGGCCCGACCACCTGGGGCCCCTCAAGGAAGTCCTCCTTGAAGCGATCATCCGAGGCAACTTCCGCCACTGTCTCACTCAACGCCCTTCTCACCTTGTCAGGATCTTCCCCGCAGGCGGCCGTCACATTGAACATGAGCCCTGACCAGCCGTGGGTCATGTTCGATACCCTCGAGATAGAACTGTTCGGGATGAAATGCAAAGCGCCGTCGAGGCCGCGTATGCGCGTGGAGCGCAGGCTGATTCGCTCCACCACGCCGGATATGCCGCCTATCTCCACGATATCGCCCTGCTGGAACTGGTTTTCCATCAGGATAAAGAACCCGTTGATTATGTCCTTGATGAAGTTCTGCGCGGAAAACGCTATTGCAAACCCCGCCAGCCCCGCACCCGCCAGCAGCGGCACGATGTTGACCCCAACCTCTTGCAGTATCAGAAAAAGCACCAGGACGCCGACAATCACCAGTACGGCATTATTGAACACGCCTGCGAGGGTGCGCGCCCTTTTTTCCCGGTCGCTCAGTGTCGCATGGTCATCATCCTCGATGCGTCTGACGATACCCCGGCTCATGACCCGCGCGACGACGACCAGAACGGCGCCTACAACAATATAAACGCCGATAAGGATGAGCCTGCGAACCCAGTCCCCGGACATCAAAGCGCCGCCGCCCGCCTCGGCCAGAAGGACCGGCACGGCAACCATCGAAAATTCCAAACTCATTTTACCCTCCGAAATGAAAATCCGTAAATCAACTGATAATCAGTTTCTGTTGCGGAAAGTCGATTCTCACCGCGAGGGGGTCAGACGCCGAGGAGGAGGCCCCGATTTATCGGGGCCGACGGGAGGGGTCTGACTCCCCGAGCACGAAAAAACGACTTTTCCGAAAACTGATTATACCGTAATGGAGTCCTTTTTCAAGAAAGCCGCGCCTGACGCGCAGGGTGCGGGGTGCGCGCAGCGCGAATTTCGGTTTGACTTCGCCCTCGTTCCGAATATAATACCAGAGGCTTGGGCGTTTAACTCAGCGGTTAGAGTGCCATCCTCACACGGTGGAAGTCGCTGGTTCGAATCCAGCAACGCCCACCATGAATGCCGACGAATGCCGGATATCGGTCATCGTATTCCGCCGACCGACGTCCGGCATCTGATGCCCGATTACGGGGGTGTAGCTCAGTTGGGAGAGCGTCTGGTTCGCAATCAGAAGGCCACGGGTTCGAGTCCCGTCATCTCCACCAAAGAATAAAACAGCGTTGCCCTGCGTGCAGCGCTGTTTTTTCCAGAGCGCGGCGGGAAGTG
>JAUXGI010000056.1 GCA_030622295.1 Planctomycetota bacterium | reverse complement strand
TCGCGTAACCCTCGCCGACGGCCCAGTGCGCCCATTCCTCGTCCTCGCTTGTGGCGTCGAAGTGCGTGTAATAATGCCGTTTCTTCCAGACCAAGCGCCGAACGGCCGCCGCCGAGTGCGAGTAGTGAATCATGTACTTCCATTTCCGCTTCCACTCGTGCGGTGGAAAGAAGCGCTCCATATCGTGGCGGAACAGCGGCCTCAGGTCCGGGCGGGGCGTTTGCCTGCTAAAAGTCGCCGCAATCTTCTCGTCACGTGCGAACGGCGCCACCAGGGTTTCAAGCCAGTGCTCGTCGGCGGGTGTCGCGTCGTCGTTCAGAAGGACTGCGATTTCACAGTCAACCTGCTCCAGGGCCCGGTTCAGCGTCTTGCCGTGACCGAATTCATCCTTCGGTATCTGGACGAATTGGAAATCGATGTGTGGCGGGTGATTCTCGGCGAACTTCCGCAAGACATCCACCGCGCCGTCGTTCGAGCCGGAATCTATGGCAAGCATGCCGAACTCGCCCAGGCCCTGCCGGCACAGCGCGTGCAGTGTATCGCGCGTGTAAGGCATGCCGTTGTACGAGCGAAGTATGATTATTACAGAATGGCGTTTCAACTTTCTCCCCTGTTCATTTCTTGCAAAAGATAACAGCATTGCCCCGCGCAATCAACGCACTTTCCTAATAACACACAAAGGGGTCAGACCCCTTTGTGTGTTATTGGCGTTTCAGTATTTTGCCAACTCGGTCTCCTCGCCGGCCGTCTTGATTTGAAATGGCCTGCCGGCAGGCTCCCCCTCTGGAGTGTCCAGTTTATACAGGCGGCCTTCCAGTCCGGCGAGTTCGACCCGGCCCTCATCGTCGGCCTCCACCTTTGCGACCTCCCGCCATTCCCTTCCCCTCCATATTTTGAGCAGGTAGGCGGTCTTCGGCGCGAGTTCCTTTATGGTGCATTTTAATGCGGGCTGCCCGCCGTCCGCGCCGGTTATGATATCAACGGCCGCTCCTTCCCTGGTTATGACCAGCGTGCGCAAGGCCTCCGTGTCTTTGTCCGGCATCGAAGCGGTCACGCAGAAGAGGAAATCGCTCCGGCAGCCGACGTCCTTGAACGTCGCAGCCCCTTTTTCGTCTGCCGTGGTTTTTGCGACGGGCCGCCACCCGTTTGAGTTCCAGACGTTGAGGTAAAGCACCTGTCCGGCGAATTCCGCGCCTGCTTCGAGTGAATAGTCCGTGGTCGGCGTGTAAGAGGCCGTTAAATCTTGAATGGCGCCGTCGGGTTCACGCAGGTATACCTTTGCCACTTCGCTATCCTGGTACCTGGCGAAATCGGGCTTTTCTTTCCGATACTCGCAGCCCATGAACGACAGCACTTTCTCTCCGTCAAAGGCCGCGTTCCATGCGTGGTTGCCGTCGATGGTCGGCCAGGCCGGCGTGAACACATAGCCGTTGGGTATGCCTACTGAGCGGAGCATCTCGGAAGCGAAGTTCGACTTCCCCTCGCAGCGTGCCTGGCTGGTGGCGAACATCAGGCGCAGGTCCTCGTCCTCCCAGAACATGTCCTTTCGGTATTTGACTACGTAAGAGCAGATGAGGTTTACCTGGTGCACGACTTCTTCCACGCCCTGGAGGTTTCTGACGTACGGCTCGAGCGCCCTGAACATGTGCGCGCGCAGGCCGGGCGTGAGCGGGGCATCGGTGTGCCTGTATTCCAGCACGAACCTGCGGAACCGGTCTTCGGGGAGGTCCCGTGCCCAGGGGAAAGTCCGCCGGGCCTTGTATGCGTAATGAACGATTTCGTAAAGGTCGTCCGCGCCGAGGCGCTGCGCGTCGTAATGCTTGTAATAAGTCTTCTCGCCTTCATCCCGGTACAGGCAGGCGTACGCATAATCCTTCATCCGGGCCAGCAGCCAGTACGCGGCCTGTTTCTCTTCCGCCGTCTCGAGCAGGCGCACGCCGCGAATCAGTTCGTGCGCATTCCTGCCGGCGCGCAAAAGAGTCCGTTCTATTCCTTTCTTGCATTCGGGCGACACACTGTCGGTCAGTTTCTCCAGGAACTCCTCAACGGTGATTTCAGGCGGTTCTTCGGCCTCGGGCAGGGGTATTCTTTCAAAGGGCCGGAAAAGCCTTTCGAGCACCTGGTAATGCTCGCGAGGTATGGTGCGCTCAAAAAGCAGTTCGCCCTTCTTGTAAACGAGCACGTGATGCTTCTCGTCGGGGCCGACGGCCAGTACGTAAATGCTCTCCGTGAGATGCCGGTACAGTTTCGCCTGCAGGGGGTCGCGCATCACGTCGTCGAGCGTGCGCCTGTCCAGTGAAACGCGCTTGACGCCGGCGCGAAAAGGCTTGCAGTTGCTGTCGCCGCCGAAGAGCCTGTCTGCGATGTCTTGCCTTATTTCGCCGGGGATATCGGAGGTTGCAGCCTCACGAGCGCCCTTCTCGCCCGGCGTGCTTCCGCATCCCTGCGCAAGGAAAATCGCAAGGCAGACCGCGGCAATAATCGGCGGTATTCTGAAGGGGTTCTTGTTAGAGGCCTTCGTTTCGGTCTTCATTGCGTCTCTTGGGCGTGTAAGAATAATCAGATTTTCCATCAGTGCCTTAAGATGGACATGTCTATAAGATACAGCGTGAGGCACGAATACGCAAGGCGTGGCGGAGAGCAGGGCGCATGTGAGATTAAGGGGGCCATCATCGGGATGAAAAGGGTGCAGGCGTTTATCCCGCCCGCTCCGCAAAGTCCCGACGGCGGACTTGTCCGTCTAGTACAAAATCCAGAATCCAGGACGGGACGACGAGGAGGATTCTTCCCGGGTCTCGGCGTATCCGTAATGGGAAAGCGGGCCGTGGGGCGAGGGCCCTCAGTCCAGGTCCAATTTGTCCTTACTGCCCCGTTCGAGCACCTGGAACATCGGCAGGTACTTGTTGGGCATCAGCATGATGGTCGTCGCCACGGCGGTGGTATAAACCTTGCTGGGCTTTACGGCGTGGCAGTTTGGCAGCGGCGGCAGGAAGGCCGCGCCCTCTCCTTCGCCTTTCTGCAGGTTCTTCAGGCACCAGTCAGTGTACTTGGTGTAGTAGTTTTTCCAAGTCTCTCCGCCGATGTAATAGCATATCTGGGAGGAGTTCATGTGCAGGAAGTTGGAGAAGTTCTGGCCGCTGATATTGTAATAAGAATCCTGGCTGGTCTTGTTTGCGATGCGCTTGGCTGCGGCCGGCAGGAGGCGGCTGTGATAGTCCCCGGCGGCCATAAGCACGGCCAAGTAGGAGGCCAATCGTGACTCCGATACGTCGCGCTGCAGGTGCGCCTCATTGAACTTGAGCGCCTTCCTGACCACGCTCTTCTTCACAAAAAAGCCGGCATGGCTGGCGCTCCGCAACGCCTGAATGTGAGAGACCGTCACAATCATGTTGTGACCGCCTCGATAGTCCTGGTACCAGCAGCCGTTCGGATGCTGCCGGTCTTCTATGAAACCGACGGCGCCGCGAATAATACCACGCAACCTGTCCTGTTCATCGGGGTTCAAGCCCATGCCGTAAATCTGCGTAAGGTACAGCAGGGCATATGCATGCCCGTATGCGGGCCTGTTGTCGCCCCACTTGACGTTGCTGGAGTATATGTAACCGTTTTTCTCCGCGTGCCCGACTATGAACACCGTGAGTTTGTCCATTGCGGCCACAAACTCCTTGGGCCCGCAGCCGGGGCCCGCCCACGATGCCAGCGACAGGCCCGCCATGCAGGAAATCGGCAGAGCATAAGCGCCCGCCTCTTCCCAGATGCCTTGCTCACCCTGGGTTCTCGCCAGCCACATAAGGCACTCCTTTGCCATGTCTCTTACCTCGGGCGTTATGCGAACGAAATTGGGATCGTCCTCAAGCTCGACTTCGCCCTCAATCGTCACCCCGTTTACAGCCGGCTCCATGGAAATGACCGCATCCACCTCCGCCCCCCCGACCATAAACGCCAAAACAAACGCAACTGCGCCTAAACCCAATGCCTTGAATCCGGTGTACATTTCAGCCTCCGTTGGAGTATGCGAGTAACGGGAAACTCATCCAAGCGCGTCTCATTATACGTATATGTTTCCAAAATGTGAAATCTTTTCCAACCTGTAACAACAAAAGGGGGCGGTCGGTCGGCGAGGGGGTCAGGAGTTTATCCCGACGAAGGAGGGGCTGAGGAGGAGCAGCCTTCGGCTGTCTTTTCCTTTCGCGCTTTCTGACATCGGGAGCCGTTCCCCGAAGTCATGCAGGCCGGAAGTAAAAGACCCCGCAAGGCGGGGCGGGAAAGGGTCTGACCCCCCGAGCCTCGTATGACTTGACGGGCGGTATCCGAGGATACCAGGCGCGAAAGGAAAAAGACCGGGCGAGACCCGGGGACTGTCCCCTCGCGGAACTTCGAGACGATGTGAATCCAGGAATTCGTACATGCCCACGCCGGGGTGTTTCCCTTGCTTTTGAATGGCAGGCCGATAGAATGCTTGCGCTCTTTGCAGGCGCGTCGCTTGTAGCAGTCGCCGGGTGACCCACTGCATCTCTTTTTCACTGTCGGAGAGCCGAGATGGTTTTTTTGGCGGAAAATGTATCCGAAGCCGTGCCGATGCGTGAGATTTTCTGGAATGTGGGGGATTGGGTCGAGCCGGTCCTGTTCTTCGTATTCGTGCCGATTCTGCTCGCGGTCTTCCTTTACGGACTCTGGCGGCGGTATCAATTGTGGCGCATGGGCGGGCCGGAGCGCGAGAAGCGCCTTGACCAGATAGGCCGGCGCATCAAACTCACGCTCAAGGGCGTCTTCGCCTCCAAAACCATGTACTACGACATGTGGGCGGGCATCATACACGGACTCATTTTCTTCGGCTTCCTCATATTATTCTTCTTCGGCGCCGTGCTCGACGCGATAAACCTCCACGTCGGCGAGCATCTCCTGGATACGCATCTCATACAGGGTGTCCCATACCTTGTCCAGTCCCTCATCCTGGAAATCGGCGGCTTTATGCTGCTCATCGGCTGCGTGATGGCCGCCGTGCGCCGCTACATAGTCCGCCCCGCGCACCTGGAACAATCCGCCGGGGCGGGCATTATCCTGCTGGCGCTTTTCCTGGTCGGCCTCACCGGCTTCGCCGTCGAGGGCTTCCGTCTCGGCGCAGACGAGCCGCAGTGGGCCGCATGGAGCATCGGCGGCAAGATTTCCACCGACATATTCTCCTCCGTAGGCGTTACAGGAAACTTGTGGATAGGTTCGCACCAGGTCATGTGGTGGGTCCACATGCTCCTCTCCTTCGGCTTCATCGCCTACATCGCGTGGTCGAAACTGCGCCACATGTGCACCGCCGCCGCCAATATATTTCTCCAGTCGCTCCGCCCGCGCGGCGAAGTGCCGGCAATCGAGGACATCGAGGAACAGGAACGCTGGGGCAGCGGCAGGATAGAGCATTTCACCTGGAAACAACTCCTCGATTTGGACGCCTGCACGCGCTGCGGCCGCTGCGAGGCCAACTGCCCCGCGCACCTGACCGAAAAACCGCTCAGCCCGAAGAAGGTCATCGGCGACATGAAAAGCCGGATGGAACTCGTTCCGTCTTTGCCCAAACCGAAGGAAGGCGAGAATGCGGAGGAGTTCGACGACGGCAGGACGCCGCTCGTCGGCGAGTTAATAGAAGACGACGCACTGTGGGCCTGCACCGGCTGCCTGGCCTGCCTGGAGCACTGTCCGGTCGAAATCTCCGTCGCGGACAAGATAATCGACATGCGCCGCCACCTCACCCTTATGGAGAGCCGCTTCCCCAAGGAGATGCAGACCGCCTTCGATGGCATGGAAAACAACTCCAACCCCTATAAGATAGGCAACGACACGCGGCTGGACTTCCTCAAGGACGTCGAAGAGGTTCGGGTATACGCCGAACTCGAAGAGTCTGAACGGCCGGGACTGTGCTACTTCGCGGGCTGCTCGGCTTCGTTCGACCCGCGCAACCAGAAGGTCGCCGTCGCCTTCATACGCCTGCTGAAAAAGGCCGGCGTGGATTTCGCCATGCTCGGCCCGGAGGAAAACTGCTGCGGCGATTCCGCCCGGCGCCTCGGCAACGAGTACCTCTCGCAGTCGCTCGCCCAGATGAACGTCGAGACCTTCAAGAACTACGGCATAAAGAAAATCGTCATCACCTGTCCCCACGGCTACAACACGCTCAAAAACGAATACCATCAATTCGGCGCGGAACTCGAGGTGATAAGCCACATCGAATTTCTGCAACAACTAATCAGTGAAGGCAGACTCAAGCCGGCCAGACCGGTCGAGGGCAGGGTACTCTACCACGACTCCTGCTATCTGGGCCGTCACAACGGCATCTACGACGCGCCGCGCGACATCATGTACGCCATACCCGGCCTGCGTCCGGCGGAGTTCGAGCGCAGCCGCGAGCACGCATTCTGCTGCGGCGGCGGAGGCGGGCGCATGTGGCTGGACGAGACAATCGGGAAAAACATCAACGAAGTCCGCACCCAGGAAGCCCTCGACGAGGAACCCAAAATGATCGCCACCGCCTGTCCCTTCTGCATGACCATGTTCGAGGACGGCCTCAAGGCCAAAGAAGCCGAAGGCAGGGTAAAGGCGATAGACCTCTGCGAACTCCTCCTCCAATCGGTGGAATAGCCGCAGAGCCGCGGAGACGCAGAGAAAACCGGAACCACGAATGAAAATACAGTAGGAGAGTAGGAAGTAGGAGGGTAGGAGAGGGACAAGAAAGTAGGCAGTAGGAAAGTAGGC
>JAUXGI010000148.1 GCA_030622295.1 Planctomycetota bacterium | reverse complement strand
CTCATGACGTTTTCCCCCCTGGATGCTGTTATGTCGGACGCTAACGCTACCCCTGCAAGCCGCCCGTGTCAAGGGCAATCACTCTAATAACACACAAAGGGGTCAGACCCCTTTGCACACAAAGGGGTCTGACCCCTTTGTGTGTTATTAGAAGAAAACCATCCCGAACAGGGCGGGATGGTTTTCTCATGTTGAAGCGCGAAGTTTGCCTGTGTTTATGCGTTACGAATCAGGCGTTGGGGACGAATCCGACGGCATTAGAAATCAAACTGAAACCTGATACCGGCGATAGCCGCAGTGTTCGCGTCGCCGTCACCGGCAGGATTGTCGAGCACCTGAAAGACCGGCGATACATGCAGGAAGTCGGTCACGTGGAACATGTAGTACAGTTCATAGAGACGTTCGTTTTTCTGGAATTCCGGACGGGCGAAATGTGCGCGGGCGTTCTTCACGTTGGTGGCCGTTCCAAAGCCGAGGTAGTCTTGCGAGCGCCCCCACATTTCACCATTGAGTTGGAAGCCGAATGACCAGAAGGCCTCGTTGAGCGCCAGGGAATTGTCCTGCATTCCGTAGCGCATGAAGAGCGACACGTTGTCAAAAATCTCCTGGTCGAAACTCAGGTACAGGCCCGACAGGGTTGACTCGCCTTTCTCGTCGTCTCTGCGAATCTCTCTCAGCGAAAGCGTGTCGGCCTCGCTCAGCCAGCCTCCCAGGCGGTAATTGCCCGGACGGCCGTTAATGAGGTTCTTGAAATACGAATGCTTGTGCGGGCGGAACCATACCTCGCCGATAACCAGCCCGTCTTGAGTTACCTCGTTGAAGTTCGTGTCGGTCTCGCTCAGGCCTAACTGCAGGATGAGCCAGTCGGTCGCATTCTCGTCTTCGTCGTCCAGGTCCACGCCACCGAAAGGCGAATAGAGCATGCGTATTGCCGCGTCGTTGTCATCCGGAAACCCGATGGCCGCGTTGTTGATGAGCGATGAACTGATAAACTGCCACATCTCGTCGTTGGCGAGAGCGTTTGAATCGAAGTAATTCGTGAGGTCCAGTTTCCCGAAAGTGATGATGAACCTGTCGCCGAAGAATGAACCTTCGTAGTACGCCTCTGTCACCCTCATGTCGGACGCCGAGCCCGAATTCGTCGGGTCCAGCGGGTCGGCCGTCGGGTTCGCGTCGTCGTTCAGACCCATGTTGTTCGGGGTGAACGCGTCGGTGCTGTCGCCGTTGCCGCCTTCTATCAGCATGAAGGCGTACTGGTTCTCGGCCAGCCACGCCGTGAGTTCCAGGCCGAAACTGAACGACAGGGCGTCACATCGCGCGTCGTTGCGCACTCCGTCGCCGTTCTTGTCGATGACGTTCTTCGTCAGGACGGTCTGGTAGATGAACGTCATGTAGCCCGCCAATTCCATGTCGAAGCCGAGAAGAGCCCGCTTGGCCTCATGCCCCGTCATCTGCTCTATGATGGTTTCGCGGTTGTTGTTGAACCACTCCTCAACACGTTCGCGGATTACTTCTTCATCGGCGGGTGCAAGGCCGGCAGCCTCGAGTTTGCTCAGCCGCCCCTTTACTTCCTTGAGTTCCTTTTCCACTTCCTCGAGCCGGCCCACCCTTTGCTGCAGCGCCCGCAGTTGATCGTTGACGCCGCCATCCTCGGCCAGCGCGCGACCGGGAGTCATCAATGCGGCCGCGAGTATCAGCGCCGCGAGGGGTATGATTTCGAATCGGTACTTCTTCATGCTTCTTCTCCTTCAGAAAAGTGTGACGGGGGCGTGGTAACACGAATATAATATTCGTGGCACGAATTCGGGCGCCTGTCAAGGCCTTTTTTCGGTCGATTTGCGCGTTTTGCGAAAAGCGTTGCTGCAAAGCGAGCATGAACCGGTGCAGCCGCAACCGGCATCCCCTCGGGCCAGAGTCTTGAAAAGACTTCGACCGGCGAGGACCGATGCTGCAAGAACGACAACGGCGACTATGATGATCTCGATAATCATTTCAGCCTCATTAAAGCCCTATGCCCAGCAGTGAGCCGGCCTGATAGACTACGGCCGTCAATACAAGAGCCAGAACGGTAAGCGCCGCCAACTGGAACAGCGCCCAGCCCCATGAGTTGGCCTCACGCTTGGTTACCGCTATTGTCGCCATGCACGGAGCGCTTATCAGGCAAAACAGCATGATGCAGAAACCGATAAGCGGGTTGTAGCGCTTCCGCAGCGTCTCGCGGAGCGGCTCCGATTCTTCGTCGGCCTCTCCCAGCGAATAGACTATGCCCATCTGTGCCACGAAGACCTCCTTCGCGGCGAACGCGCCGATGAGGGCGGTTCCGATGCGCCAGTCGAAGCCCATGAGGCTTAGCACAGGCTCAATGCCGTGACCGATGCTGCCGGCGATTGAGTAGGTCAACTCCTCTCCCGATTGCTCAAATGAAAGGTTCTCCAATGCTTCCTCGTACTCGCTCTTCTTGTCCAAGAGGGCGCTTGCGGCGGCGTAAACCACCGGTTGTTCGGACTCCAGTTTGGAGAGTTCAGCGTCGCGCCCGGCCTCAAGTTCTCCGTATTCGTCGGTGTCTTCTTCGAGTTCGTCCTCTTCCACCCGGCGGTCGAATTCATCTTGGGCTGCGAGGATTTTGTTCCTCATATCAAGCAGCGCCTGTGCCGCGGAGTACGACTCCCGATTTGCGGCGGCGAGTTCTTCGATTCGTTTGTCCTTTGCCTTCTCCGCTGCACTGAACCCCGGCTGGTCCTCATAGTAATTATCCTGTTCTTCCTTCATTTCGAGTTCCGCTTTCAGCGAGGCTGTTATCAATTCGGAGTTCTCCGGCAGGCCGATTGACGTGTTCAGTTTGTTCGCCTCCGCCAGGTATTCCGTTTGCGCATTTTCGGCAAGGGCGTCATAGTCCATGTCGAACTTCGCCTTTTTCGGAAAACTTGTCATCGCCCACAGGATTACGGAGACCAGCAGTATTATGGTGCCCGCTTTCTTGAGGTAGAGCCACGCGCGCTCCCACATGTGGATGATAATTCCCTTCAGGGTAGGCATCCTGTAAGGGGGGAGTTCCATGACAAAGGGAGTCGATTCGCCCTTGAAGAGGGTGCTGCGCAGCAACTTGGCGGCGATTACGGCGACGACTATACCGATTATGTAAATAATCCAGAGCATGGGCCCCGTCCACGCCTGCGGGAAGAACGCGGGGATGATGAGCAGGTATATCGGCAGTCTGGCGCCGCAACTTATCAGCGGGGCGACCAGCATGGTGGTCAGCCTGTCGCGGCGGTTCTCCAGCGTGCGTGTCGCCATAATCGCTGGTATCGTGCATCCTATCCCGATAAGCAGCGGTATGAAACTTTTGCCGTGGAGACCTATCTTGTGCATGATGCGGTCCATGATAAACGCCGCCCGCGCCATGTAGCCGCTGTCCTCCAGAAACGCTATCGTCAGGAACAGCAAGAGGATGTTGGGCAGGAATATTATTACACCGCCGACGCCCGCGATTATCCCGTCAACCAGCAGGGACTTGAGAATGCTGTCGCTGCCTTTCGGCCAAAAACCGCTCACGGTATCGCCCGTTTGCCCGAACAGTGAATCTATCCATTCCATCGGGGGGGTACCCAGGGTAAACACCAGGTGGAAAACCAGAAACATCAGCCCGAGGAAAATCGGCAGGCCGAGTACCCGGTTTGTCAGGACGGAGTCTATCTTATCGCTGACCGTGTGGCGGAATTCGACGCTGCTCTTGACGGCCTCCTGGCATGCGCCGGAGATGAATCCGTAGCGCCTGTCGGCGATGATGATTTCCGGCATATCGCCGAGGATGCTCTCGATATGAGCGCTGCTCTTCTCGACCTCCGAAATAATCTCGGCCGCGGCGGGACTCGCCTTTTCGAGTTTGGCGCGGACCTCCGAGTCATTCTCCAGGAGTTTTAATGCCGTCCAGCGGGATGAGAGGTGTCCCAGCGGCACTGAATGGCGTTCCAGCAGCGCCTGAATCTTGCCTATCTCCTTCTCCATCTCTTTGCCGTAGTTGAGCGCCACCGGCCGGCCTTTCGCGCCTTCTGCCACTGCCACCGCCGCTAACAGCAGGTCCTGCGTGCCGCGGTTCTTGTGGCCTACGGTGGGCACCAGGGGCGCTCCCAGCAACTTCGATAACTTGTCTAAATCTATTTCATGGCCGCGCTTTTTCGCCACGTCGCTCATGTTCAGCGCCAGCACCAGCGGCACGCCCAGTTCCATGAACTGCGTTGCCAGGTAAAGGTTCCTTTCCAGGTTTGATGCGTCCAGGATGTCGACCACTACGTCCGGCTTGTCATCGATTACGAAATTCCTGGCGACGATTTCCTCCATGGAATACGCCGTCAGGCTATAGGTGCCCGGCAGGTCGACGACGTGTATCGTTCGACCTTCGTAACTGCATGTGCCTTCCTTTTTCTCGACGGTTACGCCGGGGTAGTTGCCGACATGCTGGCGAGCGCCGGTGAGGTT
>JAUXGI010000178.1 GCA_030622295.1 Planctomycetota bacterium | reverse complement strand
GAGGTTCCGTAATTGTGACAGTCCCCGTCGCTCACTTTCCAGGATTCTTACATGCTCCCTGTGCGGACAAAGTAGTTGAACCGCGCCCTCTCCCCTGCTAAAATAGAGGTTTTAATAATGGAGCAGCAAAATGATGGATGCGGCGCAATTGAGGCGTGGACATGTAATCAACCTTGACGGCCAACTGGTCAAGGTCGTTGAACTGATCCTGCTGACGCCGGGCAACAAGCGTTCGCTGGTACAGACACAACTCAAGAACCTCAAGACCGGCCAGGTCGTCGGCAGGCGGTTCCGCAGCAATGACAAGGTTGAGACGGCGTTCCTGGACACGCGCGTAATGGAATACCTGTACTCGGCGGGCACCGAGCATGTTTTCATGGACGTGGAGACGCTGGACCAGATTCCCGTTACCGGGGAACTGCTGGAAGATGCGCTGAATTACATCCTGCCGAATATCCGCATAAGCATACGGTTCTACGAGAACAACCCCATTTCCGTCGAGTTGCCCACGACCGTGAACCTGAAGGTGGTCAAGACGGATCCCGCGGTTAAAGGCCAGACGGCCACCAATCAATACAAGTCGGCCGAACTGGAGACGGGCCTGAAAATCAGCGTGCCGCCGTTTCTGCAGGAAGGAGACATAGTCAAGGTCGACACCCGCACCGGTGAATACCTGTCGCGCGCCTGACCCCGCATTTGATGCGGCGAGAAGCACAAACATTTGCCCACGGTTTTCACCCTCGCGCCGCGCACGCGGCAACAAAAAGGGGGCAGACCCCTCTTGTTGCAGTTTTCATTGATTTTGGTATATTCCGAGAAAATATCGCTTCAACTCTTCCCTCGCATCGGGGTCCGCAAGGACGTACCAGACAGCTCTTTGGCGATGTCCACGGTGCATGGTGATACCTTCCTGAATAACCCTGTTGTCGCCCCTGTATTCAGTCCAGTTTGCGTGAAGAAGGTGCTGCAGGAAATACACAGCCACCTCCCCTTCCTTTGCCATCTGGTAAGGACACGTGTGCACTCTGGTCTCGCGGGTCGAGTCAATGCGCCCGGTAAGGAACGGAACCGTCTGTGACAACGGCCTCGCGCTGAATGCCTCCCATTCGTCTTTCAGACTGTAGCCGAATATGGAACCTTCAAAGGAACAATTCGGCAGCCAGTCCTGCGATCCGCACAGGCAGCCGCCTTTGTCAAAGACCATTTCATTCCAGACCTCTTCCAGTCGAGCGCTGTGCATGGTGCTTTCCGGCGAATGCCACGCCGTCATGCAACCGCCCAGATTCAACATCGCAAAAGCCACTGCGAGATACTTCATATCATTCTTCCCTTCGGTTTTCATTCGGGACTGTCGAAACGGGTCAGGTCGTAACGCTTCACGATGGACCATACCTTTTCCGCATAGGCAGGGTCAGTAGCATATTTCTTTGCAACTTCGCGGATGTAGAGACGCGGATTGTCCCGATACTTTAGCGCCCCACTGTAATAATGGCTGGTCATAAGCAGACGCGTGCGGTCTTCAAACGACTCCCGGTAGGTATCGTACGCGCGGAACTTCGCGGTGATGCGGACGGACCGACCGCCGACATATTCATGTGTCTCAATCTCGACATGCCCCGCCGGACCCGCGCCCTTTATCCCAAAAAGGTTCTTCGCCCGGTACAGCATCCTGCGCCTTGTGGGCGTGTTCGCACGCAGCCAGCCCGTCTCGAGTATGGCCTGAGCGATGGTAACAGACGCCGGTATGCCCGACTTCATCTGCTCGCGCGAAGCGTGATAAGCCAGCCATTCTATCAACGCAGCCTGTTCCTCGCTCGTCTGCGCCCCACCGGGTCCCAGTGCGGGCGGCGGGTCGCCGACCGGCGCGGGCGCCGCGTGACGGGGCCCGCTTTCACAGGAGACGCCTATCGCGGCGACCAGAAGCGAAAAGCAGAGGGCTGCAACAGGGGATTTCCTTCTCCAGCGCGGCCGGTACTTCGTAATGGAGGACATGGCGGAGGCCCCTCTATCAGCGAGAAAAAATGCCGACGTGAAAGTGCAGAGCAGTAGAGATTAAGGCATGAACAGATTTATGCTTTATAAAATATAAAGCATAAATATAATACCCTCTGTTTCCACTCCTGTCAAGAGACAAAATGGCTAATAACACACAAAGGGGTCTGACCCCTTTGTGTGTTATTAGGATTTTCAGAAGAGTACGCGGGCCAGCCACATCATTATGACCAGCGCGCAGAGCATCAGGCAGGCGACGCCGAACCCCTTCCAGCCGTTGCGGCGGGGCTCTGAGGACAGGACTCTGTCCAGCATTTCGCATACGCGCACGACGAAGCCATCCGGAGTGGCCGTCTCGGCGGCGGCAGAGTCTTTCGTGTCGAAATCCTGCCCAAGAGTCTGCAAATCCTCCGGCTCCCCTGCGGGTGCGGGTGCGGGTGCGGCGGACTCGGCTGTCTTTTTTTCCTCGGAGACCTCCTCGGCGGCGGCATCCGCGTCTTTCGCGGCTGCCGGCTCGCCCTCGCCCGCAGTTGCCTCCTCGACTGTTTGAGCGGCGGGTTCTGGAGGTGTGTCAGCAGGAGAACCGGATTCGACGGGTTCAGGCTCTGCGGTGGTCTCCTCTTGAGCAGTCGCGCTTGCCTGCGCTTTTGCGGATTGCTCGGATGTTGTTTCCGCTTGTGCGGGCGTGCCTTCCGCGTTGGACGGGGAGTCATCCGCCTGGGGCGGACGGCCTTCCTCCCCAGTGTCTGCCCCCCTTTCTTCGACGGAGGTTTCGTCCAGGACGGAGAAAAACTGTCGCTTCAGGAAATCCTGTTCTTCCCCGCCTGCCGGCCCGGGCGGCCGGGTTGCGGGCGGGAGAATTTCCGGAGACGTGGATGCCTGTGTTTCGGGCACTCCGTCCTCCGGTTCGGTGGCGGTGTCCGCGGATTCACCTTGCGGCGTCGGGGGGGATGCCGGGGGCGCGGTTTCCTTGCTCAGCAGTTCCTCGTTGATTGCATCGATTTTCTCCTGGAGGGTCTCATACTCTCTGGCCAGTTGTTCTCCCTGGCCGGAGACCTCCTCTTCCTTTTGTTCCTTCACGTGAGCGGCGGTGATGGTGCGCGTCTCTTTGCGCAGGCGCTGCTCCTGCTCGGCTATCTCGTCTATGATTGTCTTGGTGCGGCGCGAAGTGGTCTTGCGCCTGGTGCGTGTTTTTTTGCGCGGACCGCCGCTTGCCCCATTTTCTTCAGTCGAGTTCACAGATTGTGATTCCGTATCTTTCGTCATCGGTAATATTCAGAGCAGAAATGTTCGTCAACAGGCATAAATTGCCGCTTCGGGCGAATGCACGAGTTCGCCGGACACGCGCTAAGTGCCCACCATAGCAGCACATGCGAAAACACGCCGCCCCGGCATACAACTTGCCATCTATCTTATAAATCGGATATTCGCCTTGCCGGAATTTAGCAATTCCTTCAAATTTGAGGACAAAATCATGATACTATCGTTATTGCGAGACGTGGTCGCCCTTCCGTTCAACGTCGCGGCGCAGGCGACATCGGGCAACGGGCGCGGCGGCGTCTTCGCCAACATCCTTGACGAAGCCCGCCAGGTCCGTCAGGCCGTCGGCGTCTTTTCCCAGAAAGCGGCGGAGAAGATACTCCCGCGCAAGATCTTCAATCCTCTCTTCGAGATGTTCGGCCTGGAGACCGACCAGACGGAGCGCCTCACGAGGCTGCGCAGCCTCATCCGCGACGCGGCACGGCGGCAGTTAATCGTCAACGGCGATTTCGACGGGGGGAAATTCATGGGCGAACTGACCGTGCAGATGCAGGAACTCGGGTTTAACGACGAGACAATCGGCAAGGTCGGCCTGAACCTGAACAACCTCTTCGCAGAGTTGCGCGCCTTGCCGCCCGCGCAGCGGCTGGACCTTCTGGCGACGCTCGACGACGTAGTCCCCTACTCCGTCCAACCCGCCGACGCCGCGCTGATGCATTAGTCCGCATTTCTCGCCACGGGAGAGCAGGCTCGGGGAGTCAGACCCTTTCCCGCCCCGATCCGCCTGAGGCGGACG
>JAUXGI010000271.1 GCA_030622295.1 Planctomycetota bacterium | reverse complement strand
TAGTCAAAGAAACATATCCCTGAAAGGTGACAGTCACCTTGTTTCTTACTCCATTTCTTCGGCGAAGAGGCTTTCGTAAGATTCGCGCCTGCGAACCACCCGCCAGTCCGCGCCGTCCACCAGCACCTCGGCGGCGCGGGGGCGCGAGTTGTAGTTGGAACTCATTGAAAAGCCGTACGCGCCCGCGCTGAAGACCGCGAGCAGGTCCCCGCGCGAAAGGCGCGGCAGTTCCCGCTCCTTTGCGAGAAAGTCGCCCGACTCGCATACCGGGCCGACCACATCCGCGAGGACGCGCCTTTCGGCGGGGATGGCGTGTCCGGGCAGGATATCGCTTTTGACAGGCCAGATGCGGTGGTATGCCTGGTAGAGGCTGGGGCGTATCAGGTCGTTCATTCCGGCGTCGCATATTACGAAGGTGTGCTCGCCGGACTGTTTTGTGTAAAGCACGCGGGTAGTCAGTATGCCCGCGTTGCCGACGATGAACCGTCCCGGCTCGAGCAGAAGTTCGCAGTGTGTCGCACTGACCAGCGGGACTATTTTCTCCGCGAACTCGGCGATGGGACGCGCTTCTTCCTCCTTGTAGAATATTCCGAAGCCGCCGCCGATGTTGAGATATTTCAGCGGATAGGACTGCTGGCAGCGGGAGAAGAGTTCGATTATTTTTTGCACCGCCGTCTCGTAGGGGGCCACGGTGGTTATCTGCGAGCCGATATGGCAGTGGAAGCCGAGCAGTTCGACGTTGGGCAGAGAGGGCAGCCGGGCGATGACGTCCTCGGCCTTTTTGATGTCTATGCCGAATTTGTTTTCGCGTTTTCCGGTGGTGATGTATTTGTGTGTTGCGGGGTCGATGTTGGGGTTGATACGGAGCGCGACGCGGGCCTTCACGGCTTTTCGGGCCGCAATCCTGTTTATGTTTTCCAGTTCCTGCTCTGATTCGACATTGAACAGGAAGATATCTTTGGCCAGTCCGAGTTCGATTTCTTCGTCGGTCTTGCCGACTCCGGCAAAGACTATCCGGCGCGGGTCGGCGTCGACGGCCAGCGCGCGCATTATCTCGCCGCCCGAAACGACGTCGAAACCTGAGCCGAGTTCTTTGAGAAGTTTGAGAATCGCCAGATTCCCGTTGGCTTTGATGGAGTAACAGATGAGCAGGGGCACACCGCTGAACGCCTCCTCAATGCGGTGATAGTGCTCCGTGATTGTGCGCGTGCTGTAGATGTAGGCGGGCGTGCCGACCTCCTCCGCTATTCGGGAGACCGGCGTCTCTTCGCAGAAAAGTTCGCCTTGTCTGTATTCGAAAAAGTCCATATTCTTAATACTTATGTAGGGAAGGGTCTTCAGACCCTTCCGGTTCCGGCCCATACGGGCCGTCCGTAGGGACGGCACGGTCTCCCTCGATTATCTCGGGATAAATTCAGACTGTGCCCTACGGCATTTCATTCGTTTTGCGGTTCAAGGACGACGACGCGTGTCCGGGTCGGGATGTCCTTCCCGGCGATTTCGTGTTCCCCCAGGCGCGCGGTGTCCTTTTTCCCGGCGAGGAATTCGTCCGCTCCCGCGATGCTCAAATCAAGGCCCTTTATCTTGTAGTGCATCGGTATTACGATGCCGGGCTTTATCTGTTCGACGACTCTTGTCGCGTCTGCGGCGTCGAGGGTAAACGTCCCGCCGACCGGGAGCATCAGGACGTCGATGTCCTTCAATTTCTCTGCCGCTGCCTCGTCAAGGGTGTGGCCCAGGTCGCCGGCGTGGCACAGCCGGATGGTGCCGCCGTTTTCCTTTACCTCGATGATGAAAGCGATATTTTTGCCGCGCTGAGAGCCGCCGCTCTCGTCGTGAAACGTGCCGATGCCGGATATCCTGATGTCCCCAACCTCGCCGCCGGCAAGCGAGTTTATGACGGTCGGCTTGCCTCCCACCTCGTTCACTGCGGCGTGGTCGAAGTGGTCGTGGCTGACTGTGACGACATCGGCGGAGACCTTCGGCAGTTTAATGCCGAGCGAAGGGTCGTAGGGGTCGGTTACGAGGACCGTTCCGGCTTTCGTGGTTATCTCGAAAGAGGCGTGTCCCAACCAGCGGATTTTCATTGCCGTCCCTCCTTCACTTCGAGTGAGATATCCGTCTTTTCCAGTACCTCCTTTAACCGGTAGTTGGTCATATCGTAGCAGAGCGGCGTAACGGTAACGTATTTGTCGGCCAGCAGACGCGTGTCGTCGTCCGGCGCTTCGCGCAGCGGTTTGATACCGCCGGACATCCAGTAGATGTTTTCTCCGCGCGGGTCGCGGCGTTCTTCAAAACTCTCCCTGAAGCCGCTGGTATTCTGCTTGGCGATGCGCACGCCGCGAATCCGGTTTTTCGGAGCCGAGGGTATGTTGATGTTGAGGAAATGCCACGGCGTCTGTGAGCGAGAGTCCAGCAGGTTGCCCAGAACGTGTGCGGCAACTTCGCCGGCCTGCTTGAAATCGACCCGCTCGTAGCCTTCGACGGAAATCGCGACGGAAGGCACGCCCGCGATAGCGCCCTCGAGCGCGGCGGCGACGGTTCCTGAATAGAATATATTGATGCCGAGGTTCGCCCCGCGGTTAAGCCCGCTCACCAGCAGGTCGAAGGCCGTGGGGCCCGCGCCTTCGCCGAAGAGGTGGCCGGCGAGTTTGTACAGAGCGAGTTTAACGCAGTCGGCGGGTGTGCCGTTGACCGCGTAACCGAACAGTTCGCCGTCCCGCCTGACCTCCCGAACGCGCAACGGCTGGGCCAGCGTTATCGAGTGGCCGACGGCGCTCTGCTCGTTGTCGGGCGCGACCACGCATACCTGGCCGAAGCCCTTCATCACTTTGCAAAGTACGGCAAGTCCGTCCGCGTCTATGCCGTCGTCGTTTGTAACGAGAATGCGCATAACTGTAATTTTACCCATCTCCCGCGCTATGCACGGAGTGAATCGTAAAGGGGGTTGCAGTAAGCAGACAAGAGGGCATTCAGGTTCGGGAAATGTAACAGAACCATCAGGGGCTGTCAATCATTTCGGACCGGAGACTGAAGACCAACGACCTGACTGCCGACTTGTTACACGTGCTTGACGGTATGCAACAATGTGGTA
>JAUXGI010000375.1 GCA_030622295.1 Planctomycetota bacterium | reverse complement strand
TGTTGCGTCCGCCAGGATGACTCCCGCCGGTTTGAGTGCGCTTCCACACCGCCAGTTGCCCAGGGCGACCATTGCGCTGACGCGCGCCGCCAGGTCGCGCTTGCCCTGAGCCAGCGCGATGAGCCCGTCCATGTGGGGCAACAGGTCCATCGTTGTCCGGGAGGGGTCCAGTGATGCAAGGACTTCAGCGGCATCCCGGACGGTTGTCTGATTCTGACGCGCCTCCCAGGAACACGGAGCCTTGAATGCAGACAGTTGCCTCTCCAGGGTCTTCTGGTCGGCGGGGTCGATGATGAAGCCCTTGACATTGGGGTAAGAGAAGCGGAGTTTGTCCGGTTCAAGGGATTCGGCGGTGCTGACGATCATTATGGGCGTTTCGGCGGTCGACCTGTTATCTCTGAGTGTGACGATAAGATGGTCGGTGCCGAGTTCGAGTTCGTTGTGGGCAATGATGATGTCCGGGGCCGGAAAGTCCGTGGCCCTGGCTATGCCCTCGTTGATGTCTTTGACGGCGATGACGTCAAAGCCGAGGGCGTTCAGACTCAGGCGCAGGGTGTTGCGTGCTTCGGCGTTCGGGTGTACGACGAGTACGCGCGTGGCCCCGGTCTCTTTCATGGCCTTCAGTAGAAGTTCGGGGACGAGTTTCATGTTGACGAATTGTCTTGAAGCGGCGATGCGAGCCAGTGTGACGGCGGCACGATACCGGACCCTTCGGCTGCCGACCGTGAGCGCCAGTGTAAGGGCGTCGCCGTATTTCTGCTCGTCGTTGATTTCTTCCTCTGTTGCGGGGATAAAGTCGCGATGTGCGGCGGCGGGGACCCTGGCGATGGCGTTCATGCATTCGACTGCGGCTTCATCCAGGTGATATTTCAGCGCCAGGTGCAGCGCCCCGCAAAGGGAGCGCAGCCCCAGGGCCACGGCCTGCGGTCGTTTGGCGCGGGCGTCCTCGAGCGCCGCGGATGTTTCATTCCGCTCTATATCCGTCAGCAGGTTATTGTTCATCGCGTCGTCATAATCGAGGATAATTCGCCCGCCGATGACTTCCGCCAGCCGTGCGCAGGCGAGCACGTCCAGGGCGCTCTGGTTGGCGGGGTCCAGTTCGACTGCGCGCGCGGCCATCCTTATCGCCATCTCGTAGTTGTATGCGAAGCGGGGGACTTCCGTGGCGACGAGGGTGCCGTCGTGCTTCGACCATACAAGGAATCTTACCCCCTCGTTGAGGTAATAGCGTGGTATCACGTTTCGGACGCTCTTGCTGCGATTTGCGAGGTAGTCCTCTGCAATTATGGTGTATAGTTCGGAGACGGAGTATTTGGACGCGGCCAGACCGGCGTGTTTCCTCACGATCTTGTCGCAGGCGTTCATGGCGGCGTTTCTGGTTTCTTTGGTGAGGTGGGCGTTTTCGGCCAACTCGCGCAGTTTGGCCGCCGCGCGCCAGTCGCCGTGCCGGGAGAGCACTTCTATCAGAGCCGCCCTGAGCACGGCGTCATCCGTGTCAAGCGCGGTGATGATGGGCGGGACGGCGCGGGGGCCCAGGCTGCCGAGGCACACCTGTATTTGCACCTTGACGCCGTAATCCCCGGTCTTGCTCCATGCCTCCAGCAGATACGGGACGGAGAACTCGCCGATACTGTGCTTCAGCAGGCGACCTGCCCTGGACATTTTCTCCACGTCCTCGCCCAGGAAGTCATTTACCGCCTGCCTTATCGCCTCGGGGTCGGTTATTTCCCTGAACTTCGCCTTTCTCGCCAGGGCGGAAGTGTTGAGCGCGATGCGGCGGAAGCCGCCGCCCTGCTTGATAAGGTTATCAAAGGGTTCGTATCCGACCTTTCTGATTACCGCGAGGGCAGTCTCTGGAGTCATCCCCCTTGCAAACTCAATGAGTTTGACCTCGGCCTGCTTCGGCTGGTTTTCTCTGAGCAGGCCCTGCACCTCGTCAAGGAGTTTCAGCCGCGCCTCTACGTCGCTCCGCTCCGCGTCCAGTTGCGGCTCCAAAGGCGCTTCGTCCTGGCCTAGGACATTCGAGGCGGGAAAGATGGGGGCGCAAAACAGGGCAATCATCAAAAGAACAAGGGTGAATCTCGGCCGAAACAGAGTCATGATTGATCCTCCAGATGGCTGTATGGTGTGTGCG
>JAUXGI010000122.1 GCA_030622295.1 Planctomycetota bacterium | reverse complement strand
GGGGCTCCTCAGCCCCTCCTTCGTCGGGGTAAACTCCTGTCTCCCTCGCAATCCGCCTCGGGCAGAAAAGGGGCCGCCAGGGGTGGCCGTGAAATCCGTGGTTGAGCGGCGGTCAAGGGTCAAACATCTCCGCAGGATAAGTGTATAATGGGGTCGGGTGTGGATGTGACCGTCCACGGGAAGTGCACCCCCGCGGGAAAAGGGCAAAGAAAAGGGGTGGAAATTCCGATTTCGCGTGATATACTGTCGCCCCATTCTGGCGGGAATTGTGTGCTAGCGTAGCTCAACGGCAGAGCTCCTCATTTGTAATGAGGGGGTTGTGAGTTCGAATCTCACCGCTAGCTCCATTGTTCCGGCCGAACGTTGTATTCGGAACGTGGGGAGATACCCAAGCGGCCAAAGGGGGCAGACTGTAAATCTGCTGGCGATGCCTTCGGAGGTTCGAATCCTCCTCTCCCCATTTTTGTCGGATACAGTGCAATGGATATCTCCTCCGCGACTCGGGCCTTTCCCGCGTCTCATTTCCCGATGCAGATGTTCCCGCGTAACTCTTCTCAAAGGAGACACGCCGTGAAACGATTATGCCTGCCGGCGCTGTCGGGTCTTGTAATCCTTCTGTTGCTTGCCGTGCCTTCGTTGGCGAGACGCCCCGAAATCATGAGGGTGGAGGACATCAAGCCCGGCATGAAGGGCTACGGCCTGACGGTCTTCAAGGGCGCGAAGGTCGAGAAATTCGATGTCGAAGTAATCGGTGTCCTGTGGAACTTCTTCCCGAAGCGCCACGTCATTCTGGTCAAGTGTACGGATACGGGCGCGGACTACAACCAGAACGGGGAGAAGGATGACGACATTCTGGCGAAAGGCGGCATATCGAGCGGCATGAGCGGCAGCCCGGTCTACCTGGCCAGGGACGGCAAGGACTACCTTATCGGCGCAGTCGCGCTGGGGTGGAGTTTCGGCACGGACCCGGTCGCAGGGGTTACGCCCATCGAACACATGATTGAGGACATGGAAACGCCGCTGGAGAAGCCTTATTCCGATATGAAGGTGTCGGCCCTCCCGGCGGAAGAAGACGGGGCGAAGGATGCGCACACCGAATACCGCACCAGGTTGAAAAGACTGGCCACGCCGCTGGTCGTTTCCGGTCTGGACGAGCGCACATTCAGGAAGTTCGCCGATGAATTCCGCGGGCGCAACTTCAGAGTCATACAGGGGGGAGGTTCGGGAAAGCCGGCGGCCGACGAGGGAGCAAAGATAGAACCCGGCTGCACTATCGGCGTGCCCCTTGTCCGTGGAGACATTGAAATTTACTTATACGGCACCCTCACCATGTATGACCCGGAGAGCGGGGATTTGCTGGCGTTCGGGCACGACTTGATGAGTTCGGGCGAATGCCGCATGCCGCTGATGACCGGCACGGTCACCACGGTCATGACAAGTCTCTACGATTCATTCAAGTTCGCCGGCCCCCTCAAGGAGGTCGGCGTGCTGTCGCGGGACCGGGGGTCGGCGGTGTCCGGGGTGGTCACCGACAGGAAAGACTTCGTCCCCATGATCCCGCTGACGGTAAGGGTGGCCGTCAAGAAGACCCGTGAAGACGGCAAGGCGAAGTATGAGACGTTCAGTATGGAAGTGCTGGACCTGGAGGACATGACTCCGAACGTAATGCGCTACTGCATTGCCAGCGCGATAACGTCATCACTGCCGAACACCGGCGATTCAACCGTCTTCGTCCGCACGAAGATAAAGTTCAAGGACTATGACGAGATTACCACATGGGATTCGTACGTGAATTACGGCCGGATATACGACCCGGGAGTCTCAATGAAGATTCTGGGCAGCATCATGTACAACCCGCACAAGCGGGTATCGCTGGAGAGCGTGGACGTCACGGTCGATGCCGTGCGCGAGTTTCGCCTGGCTATGATTGAAGAAGTGAAAACCGACGCGAAAGACGTGAAGCCCGGCGAGGAAGTAACGCTGAAGTTGAAACTCAAAGGATATGAAAAAGGCGAGTGGTGGGAGGAGATGAAGGTGAAAATTCCCGATGACATCAAAGGCGATTCCCTCAGCCTGTACGTTGAAGGCGGCGCAACGGCCAACCATGAGGCATACTGGAGCATACTGAGCATGAGCGGCAATGATGTTCAGCAGATGCTGGACAATGCGCGGGATCTCTTCAAGCCCCACTCCTTCGTCGCAACCATCTATTATGATTCCGAGGGGATACGTTACAAGGGCAGAGACCTCAAGAAACTCCCGCCCTCGATTATCAGGCAGCTTGAATCCGTCGCCGGCGATGACGTGAAAGTAAAGCCCGACGTGAAGCGCTTTTTCAAAGAGTACGATTGGGTCGTTGGAGGCGGAGGGCGCGTCCAACTGAGGATTAAACGAAAGGAGAAATAAACCATGAGAGTCGTACGGATATTCGCCGTTCCGATACTTGCCGCAGTCCTCGCCTGTCAGGCTGCGGCCGTCAGCAGCGACATCTGGACGCTGAAGGGCCCGCAGGAGTTCGCATCCGGCAAGATGGAGAACCTGTCCATGACGTCGAGGGGCCAGGTGCGGCTCAACAGCGAGTTCAAGAAAATAGAGACGGGAGAGGCCGACTCGCTGACGCTCTGGTCATCCGCCGTCGACGGCAGGGGCGTGGTTTACTTCGGCACGGGAACCGGCGCCGCCATCTACAGGCTGAAGGCGGACACGCTGGAGCGCATCAAACTGGATGACAAGTATGCCACGGACATCATCGTCACCTGCATGGCGGTCGACTCCAAGGACAATATCTACGCCGCACTGCTCCCCAGCGGACGCATCATCAAAATCTCTCCCGGGGGGACGGTATCGGAGTACGCCATCCTGCGGGAACTGTACATCTGGGATATCTGCATCGGCCCCAAAGGCGCCCTCTATGTCGCAACCGGCCCCGCAGGCAGGCTCTACCGCATAACCGAAGACGGCAAGAAGTCCGAAAGGCTTTACGACTCCGACGAGGACCACATCTTCTCGCTTGCGCTGGGAGACGACGGCACGCTCTACTTCGGAACATCCCGAGGGGCGATACTGTTCAAACTCTCCGCCGAAGAGATGGAGAAGCAAAACCCCAGGCCGACGGTCGTGCGCGATTTCCCCGGCACCGACGTCCGCGCCATCCATGCGTACATGGGCGAGATATTCCTGGTCGTAAACAACGCTTCCGACGCGGGGTCGTACGAGTACTTCAGCGAAATCCCCTCGAGCGCCGGCGCGGATGGGGAAGACGTTACGATGGAATATCCCACCGCGGGTTACACGGCCGGCGCGGTACTCAAGGTGGACAAGAACGGCGACATTGAAACCTTGATTAAGTCGGAAAACCTGATTGCAAATATCCGCGGAGCCGGCAGCAGCCTGTTCATCGCCACGGTCGGCGAGAACCGCATCTACAGATACGACATGAAGGCGAAGGAGATGTCTTTCTTCCAGATTGACGAGCCGCAGGCGCTGACGTTCGAGGTCTTCAGGGGAGATCTCGCCGCGATAGGCACCAGCGGCCCGGGCGTGGTTTACAAGGTCGGCACCAAACCCGCCGAAGAAGGCACATACACCTCTCGCGTCTTTGACGCGGGCAATACCAGCAAGTGGGGCACAATCCAGCACAAGGGAACGGGGAAAATAACTATCCAGACGCGAACCGGCTTCACCGAAACACCGGACTCCACGTGGTCGGAATGGTCCGGCGCCGCTTCCGACGGAACCATTCATATAAAGAGCGCCAGGGGACGCTTTATACAGTTCCGCGTAATCTGGACCGACAAGAAGGCCGTCCTGGACGAAATCTCCCTCTCCTATATGGTCGCCAATCTGCGGCCCTCGATACGGAACATCATGGTCGGACCCGCCGAGAGCAACGACTTCTACGGGGAGGAAATGCCGGTGCTGCGAAGGCCCGGCACAAACGGCGTGCTCGGCGGGCAGAACCTGCAGGTCAGGTGGGAGGCGTCCGACCCCAATAACGACGCCCTCGAGTTCAACGTCTATTACAAAGAGAAGCGCGAAAAGAGATGGAAACTGCTCAACCGCAAGGGGGCCGAACCCGTCAACTCGTGGATGCTCCGGCCGGAACTCTTCCCCTCGGGCAGGTACCGGATAAAGATAGTCGCTTCCGACCGGCCCGGCAATCCCGACGGGGACGCGCTGGAGCACGAGATGACCTCCGATGAGTTCGTCATCGACGATACCGCGCCCGTGCTGTCCGACCTGAAGGCCGGCACAATCAAAAATATAACCAGTATAACCGGCGTGGCCACCGAGGAGACCACACACGTCGCCTGCATCGAATACGCCATCGACGGCGCGGAGTGGAAGTCCAGCATGCCGGCGGACAAGATATTCGACGGCAGCAGGGAGGATGTGGCCATCATCCTGGAGAACCTGGAGCCGGGAGAGCACACCATAGTAGTGCGTGTCTCCGACGTCAACGGCAACTCCAGCACCGCCAACCTGGTCTTCGAGGTGCCGAAACCGTAAAAGAAAGTAGGGGAGTAGGAAGTAGGAGAGTAGGAAAGGGGTTAGAGAAACCTCTGATTTTGCCGAAGCAAAAAATCTGGCATCGGCAATCCGGAGGCTGTTTTTTTGTAAGGTCGCTTAAGTCTTGGCATTGGGGCTAATTTCAAGTTTAGGGTCAGACCCCAAACTTGAAATTAGGCCGCATTTCTCACCAGGATTTTGGTCGGTGCATGTCGGGTGTTGACGCATAGGCTGTTGCGGCCCGGTGGCCAAGCGTCTCAAAGGAACACTATGTCACATAAACACAATGTAGGGGACGGATTTTAGTCCGTGTATTGGGGCTAGGGAATGGTGATGCCCTCGATGTCCGTCCCTTTCTCGACGGTGACTTCCTTGACGGAGCGGAATTCGGCGCCGTTGACGCACATACCGTCCACCGACAGAATGTGAAGACGGTACGTGCCCGGATGCAGTTTCTCGAGTTTGAACGTGCCATCGGGCCAGATGATGCTGGTGGCGGCGTATCCATCGCTTACCGCAAGTACAAGGCCC
>JAUXGI010000383.1 GCA_030622295.1 Planctomycetota bacterium | reverse complement strand
GGCAATTGGATGTCGCGGATTACGCGGATTATCATCCGCTCGCGCTGAGCGGCGGGCAGAAACAGCGCGTGGCCGTGGCCGCTGCGATTGCACGTGAGGCGCGCCTGCTCGTGTTCGACGAGCCGACGACCGGGATGGACGGAAAACACCTGCGCGAGTTCGTGCGTCTTGTCAGAAGACTCAGGGACGGCGGTGTCGCACAGATGCTCCTGACCCATGACTTCGAACTGCTGGCGTCCGTATGCGACAGGGTCTATATGCTTCGGGGCGGATGCGTCAAACAGGGCGAAGCCTTTGAGACCGACTCAGGAGAACTGATGAATTGGTTCGCTGCGGACGCGGTTAAAACCGCTTGAAGAGAACACGATGTCCTCGAAAAAGCAAAAAGACGGTTTCACGCTTGTTGAACTGCTGGTCGTTATCGCGATTCTCGCGGCGATTGCGGCCGCGGCGGTTTCTCTGCTTGGCGGTACGAGTGACAAGGCAAACGAGGCTGTGGTCCGGAACGACCTGGCCGAAATCCGAAAGGCGATATGGCAATTCAGAAACGACATGGGTGTCCCCCCGCACTACCTGGCGGAACTGATGCAGTCGCCCGACCTCAATGACGCGAACGGCGGCTGGTGGTGGAGAGAGGCGGGCGATCCGTCCCCCGCTATGTATGAGTTTGACCCGGCCACGGGTCGCGGGTGGAACGGACCGTACCTCCAGATGGAATTCAGAAGTGCCGCTGACTCCACACTGAGGGAATTCAGAATACGTCCCGACGGCATCGAGGAATCAATAACATCCGACTGGTCCGCGGGAAACAATATCGCCGCGCTCATCGGGCCCGGTCAGGAGACAGGCGCTGCACTGATTGAGTCACTTTACGAACTGGATTTCAGCAACGATGTAGAAATAAAACTGCGTTTCCGGGGCGATAGAGCCTATCCCCCGCAGCCGGAAAAAGAACTCGGACTCGGGATAAAGCCGCCACAGGATTGAATGTGAACAGACACAAAAAAGGCATGACTCTTATCGAACTGCTGGTAGTCATCGTCATACTGGCGGCGCTGGCCGGTACCGCTGTTTCGCTGGTCGGAGTTATAGACGACCGCGAGCGTCACACCGTGACGATGATGAGACTCGGCGAAATCCGCGCCGCTATCCTCGGCCCCGACGTCATAGCGCCCAACGGCGATTACATGACCGGCGGTTTTCTTCAGGACATGGGATACCTGCCGCGCTCGGATGAGGACCTGATGAAAAGGCCGTTCGGAATAAGCGAGCGCGCATACAGCGAAGACTGGCGCACGTGGTATGGCTGGGCCGGACCCTACATATCCGCCCCGCCGCTTCGGAAAGATGATACGACACAGAAATTATACGACGGCTGGGGAAATGATTTCCATGGCTGGCCCGCGGACGGCGCGGGGCCGGGCAACGACTTCTCCGTGCGCAGCCACGGTGCCGATGCGGGCGACGGGAGCGACGATATCCCTCATATATCCCAGCCGCTCATCCGCGGGAATGAGTGGGCCACCGACATAGGCGAGATGTGAGTAACAATAATAAATATGTCTTCGAGCGCCGTATCCGGAACATTCTACCTTAAGGTAGTAGTCCCGGAATGGGAATACAGCAGCGGCGAGGCTGCACTGGAAGTCCTGCCGGCAGACTCGGGCAGGTACTACAGCAACTCCTTCTCCCTGAACCTTGACGCAGCGCCGGAAGACGCAACCGAAGATGAATGTGACTCGGAGACGGTCACATTCGCTCCCGGTTCTCCCATGTTGATTCCGAACGGCAGCCGGATGCTCTTCCTCGTGAGCATTGTCGGCGAGACATTTCAACGTCATGCATATTGCGAGTTGAAACTGTCGGGCAAACTTACGCCGAGCAGAGAAACAAAACTCAGGATTCGCGATTGATGGGCTTCTTGAAAAACAAGAGATTGCTTG
>JAUXGI010000214.1 GCA_030622295.1 Planctomycetota bacterium | reverse complement strand
GAGGGCGAGGGGGTCAGACGCTGAGGAGCAGCCTTCGGCTGTCTTTTCCTTTCACGCCCTTTCTTCTCGGACATTATTTCCGAGGTCATGCAAACCGGAAGTACAAGAGCGGGCAAGGGAGTTTCAGGTTCCGCGAGGGCGAGGGGGTCAGACGCTGAGGAGGAGCCCCGACTTGTCGGGGCGACGGGAAAGGGTCTGACTCCCCGAGCCGACAGATTTAGCGGTCTGGTTCAAAAAAAACCACTCTCCGTGGTTTTCCGTCCGATGTCCGGAATCCGCCGTCCGTTCAGACCTGAAACCTCTGGATTTTCAGGGCCGTCACTCGCTCGTGTGTATGGTCACGGTGACGGGGTCGCCGGGATAGAGGATTTCCTTTTCCTTGCCTTCGAGGGAAATCCTCACCACGACCAGGTTCATCTCCGCGGTCGGGTTCTCAATTCGCACGCGCTCCCGCACGTTCGGCCTCAGGGTGTAGAACTGGTTTGTTATCGCCTCTACCCTGCCCTTGATGTGGATGTCCTTTTCCTTGGTGCGGATCTTGACGTCGACCTTCTGGCCCTTGGCCAGCCTTCCCGCGAAACTCTGCGCCAGGCGCGCCTCTATCTCCATGCCGTCCGACTTGAAGAGTTTCATCAGGAAGTCATCGGCCTCTACGGGGTCGCCTTCGTTGCATTGCATCCAGCCGACCTTGCCGCTGAAGGGCGCCCTGTATACCCCGAACCCTTTTTCCTTCTTGAAGTGCTTGAGGATGAGTATCGCCTTTTCGACCCTGGTTCCGGCCTGCCGGCCTGCTCCCTCCGCATCCGCCCGCGCGTCGGTTCCGGCGGCGCTGCCGTAGTCTTCCACCGCCTTCAGGGATTCCTCGTATTCTTTTTCCACGGTGGCGCGTTCGTCCTCGCGGACTTTCAGAATGCTCTTCGCCTTGTTTATCTGTTCCTGTTGTGCCTCAATGCGGGCGTCGCCCTCGGCCTTTGCGTCCTCCAGAGCCTGCTCGTAAATCCCGACCTGTTTTTCGGCGAAATCGCGCTCCAGTTTGCGGATATCGTGTTCCTCCCTGGCGGCCAGGAATTTGTCCAGCGTTATCAGCCTGTTCTCGCCCTCGTAGTATTCCTTTGCGTTATTGTAATTGTTCTCGGCCACGGCGAAGTAGGCCGCAGCCCGGTCTTGCCGCAGTTCCGCCTCCTTCAGTTCTCTTTCCTTGCCCCTGTTAATCAGGGATACTTCTTTTTTCTTGCTCTTCAGGATGGATTTTTCCCCGTCCACTTCAGCCTGGGACACGTCGCGTCTGGCAAGGGCGTCCTCGTATCTTCTTTCCGCATCGGCGAGCACCACCATGACGTCGGCCCATAACTCGTCCAGTCTGGCCTTGTCCGCCGAGTCGGCCCTCGGTTGTATCTCGAACAGTTCCTGGCCCTCTTTCACCGCGTCGCCGTACGAGACCCTCATGGAAACGATTTTCCCTTCACCATGCGCAACGAGGTCCATTTCCACCAGGGGCACTGCCTCGCAGTCCGTGGTGGTGATTAGATTCATGGTCATCAAATGAATGCCCAGGTACACAAGCCCGCCGAAACCGACAAGGCAGGCAACGAAGATAAAGAAAGCGGTCTTGTAACTGAAGGCTCGCGGTATGGTGGCACCGGCTTCGAGCGTCGCAGTTTCCTGCAGTTTTCTGAGTTTCATCGGCATGGCTCTGTCCTCCGTCTCTGGAGTTCTATTGCGGCACCGGCTGACGCCTTCGACGGCACAGCCGGTACGACTGGTAAACTTCCGGTACCCGGCAGGATTTCTTTGGCGATTTGCGGACAGAATTCGTGGACCATTGAGGGGACATGTTTCAACCCACAAATGATAACAGGTTGAAGCCTTCCAGGCAAGCCCTGATAAAGAAACCGGGCAAGAATTTCAAATCTGCAACAAAAGCGGCTAGTACACCGTCAACCTTAACATTATGGGTTGAATGCCGTGTGAGGGCTTTAGCGAGGGGGTCAGACGCTGAGGAGGAGTCCCGACTTGTCGGGACGACGGGAAAGGGTCTGACTCCCCGAGCGTACCGCGAACCCTCATCTTTAATCTTGACAGTGTACTAGACCCCTTTTGTTGCAGTTTCCGATTTTGCTTGCATGGGAAAACCTCCAGATATAATATCATAACGATGCCTTACTTCTGGTTCTTTGATTTGGACAGGAGCGTGTTTTTGATTTCTTACATAGCGGGGCCGGTGATATGCTACCTGCTGGGTGCGGTGCCCTTCGGTTTTCTTGCCGGCAGGGCGAAGGGCGTTGACATACGCAGGCAGGGCAGCGGGAATATCGGCGCGACCAACGCCGCGCGCGTGCTCGGCAGACACTGGTTCTTCATTATATATGCCCTGGATTTCCTCAAGGGCCTTGCGTCCGTCTGGCTTCTTTTCTCCCTGTTCAATGCCGGGAGGCATGGGTCGATTGATGCCGGTATCGGCATGAGCAACCTCCAGGTCATCTACGGATTGGCCGCCATTGTCGGGCACATGTTTCCCCTCTACCTCGGCTTCAAAGGCGGCAAGGGCATCGCGGTCAGTTCGGGCGTGTTCGTCTACCTGACGCCCTGCGCTTTTCTTGTCGCTCTGGCCGCTTTTTTGATAGCACACCTGGTATCGCGATACGTTTCGCTCGGGTCCATCTGTGCGGCTGTGGCATTCAGCGCGAGTTATTTCCTGTTCGCGTTTCTCTATGGCAATGACCCGTTCGCGCCGAATGTCGCGCTGCTCTCGGCGGCGTGTGTCCTTTTCACGCTGCTGGTAATCTTCAAGCACAGGACCAACATAGCGCGGTTACTCGGCGGCAAAGAGTTGAAGATGTGAACAGGTGGACTTTATGAGTAACTATCAAAATGAGGTAGGACGTTCCAGAGAGGACCGGGGGTCAGACCCTTCCCGTCGCCCGCCTGCGGCGGACTCCTCCTCAGCGTCTGACCCCCTCTTCAGGAACATACTCGTAATCGGTGACGGCGGCTGGGGAACGGCTCTGGCGATTCTCCTGCACAGGCAGGGATGCAGGGTGACGCTCTGGTCGGCCTTTCCCGAGTACGCAGAGGAAGTCCGGCGCACGCGCGAGAACAGGAAGTTCCTTCCCGGCGTCACACTGCCCGAGGCGATTGCCGTGACGGGTGATGTCGGCAGCGCCGGGCCGGTGGACCTCACATTCTCCGTGGTTCCGACGGTCTATCTGCGCGCGACCCTGGAGCGCCTGAAGGACGAGATGCCAAACGCGCCCGTCGTCAGTTGCACCAAGGGCATAGAGAACGAGACGCTGCTGCGCCCGAGCGAGATACTGGGCGAGATTATCCGGCCTTCAATGCTCGCGGTGATGTCCGGCCCGTGCCACGCCGAGGAAGCGGCGCGCGGACTGCCGGCGAGTTACGTCGTCGCCTCCCACGACGCGTCGTTCGCCGAGGGGATACAGAAGTTGCTCACCAGCGAGCGTTTTCGCGTTTACACGAACCCCGATTACGCCGGCGTGGAACTGGGCGGGGCGCTGAAGAACGTCATCGCGATCGCGTCGGGCACGTGTGCCGGCCTGGGGCTGGGCGAGGGGGCGCGGGCGGCGCTGATCACGCGGGGGCTCGCAGAGATGCTGCGCCTGGGCGTGGCGATGGGGGCGAAGGCGGAGACGTTCGCCGGGTTGACCGGGATG
>JAUXGI010000073.1 GCA_030622295.1 Planctomycetota bacterium | reverse complement strand
TGCCTACCGTGCTCGTGTCGCTATACGCGTTTCTGAAATACCCCGACAGTTTCCTCGATGTCCTCGCGCTGGTCTACAGGGCGGGCGGCGACATAGATACCACGGGCGCCATTGCCGGGGCGATATCCGGCTCACGCCTCGGCATCGAACACATTCCCGAGCGCCTGAAAAAGGGAGTCCTTAACGAAGAACATATCGCGGGACTCGCGCGCCGCCTCTGGCTGGCGAAGCGGGAACGCCTCGGATTCCGAAGATGAGCAGGAACATTCTTATCACCGGTATGCCCGGTGTCGGCAAGACGACGCTGGTTTGCCGAATCGCGGAGAGACTGGACGGCGTCGCCGGTTTTTACACGGAAGAGATACGCGAAGGCGGCACGCGAAAAGGCTTCCGACTCATTACCTTCGACGGGCACGAGCAAGTCCTGTCCCACGTGAACATACGCAGCCCGCATCGTGTCAGTAAATACGGCGTGGATGTTGACGGCTTCGATAAGTTCCTGCGAGAGCGATTCGACGTGTCGAGCGCACACGTTGTAGTCATCGACGAAATCGGGAAAATGGAATGCTTCTCGCGCCTTTTTCAGTCAAAGGTGCGCGAAATCCTGGACTGCCCGGTATCGGCGGTCTTCACAATCGCCCGCAAGGGCGGCGGATTCATCGCCGAAGTGAAGGCACGTCCGGACGTGAAACTCATCCAGGTGACCCGCTCGAACCGCGAAACCCTGGCGGATGAGATTGTCCATGAACTGCAATCGTAACGGAGCATCACACAATGGAGCACACGAACATCAGCGTGAAGATTGAAAGCGGCGTCGCACATATCACAATCAGTCGCGCCGGGCAGGGCAACACGCTGACGCTGGAAACGTACGATGAACTGGCAAGCGCCGTGCGCGAGGCCGACGGCAGTGACAACGTGGGTGCAATTGTGTTATCGGGCGCGGGTGATGATTTCTCGCTGGGAGTGGATGTCGCGGTGTTGAATGCGCTTTCGGATAAAGATGATGTGGAAAAGTTGAAGATAATGCGTCGCGTACAGAGACTGGCGCTGGCGATTCACGATTCCGGCACGCCGGTCACAGCAAAGGTGCGGGGGCGTGCGATGGGCGCGGGGTGTGACCTCGCGCTGGTCTGCGACATCGTTATTGCCGAGGAGAACGCGACGTTCGGCGAGATGTACATAAACCTGGCGCTTGTGCCGGACGGCGGCGGCACGTGGCTGCTGCCGAGACTCATCGGTCTGGCAAAGGCGAAGGAGATGATATTCACCGGCAAGAACATCGACGCGCGCGGGGCCGAGAACATCGGCCTTATCAACTATGCCGTCAAGCCGGATGAACTCGACGGGTTCGTGAACCGGTTTGCGCGGAAACTGGCAAAGGGGCCGTCGGATGCAATCGCGGCCTCGAAGGTCGCGATACATGAAGCGCTCGGCGCCTCCCTGGAGGATGCGCTTGACTCCGAGGCGGATGCCCAGATAAGAATGTTCCGGACGGACAAGCACAAAAAACGCGTGCGTGCGTTCCTCCGTGCCCGGCGGTAGGCATGCCGGGAAGTCATCCGCCTGAGGTGGATCGGCGAGGGGGTCAGACGCCGAGGAGCCCCGCCTTGCGGGGTCTTTTCCTTTCGCGCCCTCTCTTCTCGGACATTATTTCCGAGGTTATGCAAACCGAATCCGCATCAGGCGGATTGCCTGTTGCCTGTTGCCCGTTGCCGTTTGGCGAATCGGGGGTCTGACTCCCCGAGCCTGTGGTGCTGTCAGGAATCCTGGATTATGCTGCGGAAGTATTTGATGGCTTCACGGGCGACCACGGGTGCGTTGTGGCTGTTGCGGCTGAGTTCCACGTTTATGAGGCCCGCATAGCCGATTGCCCTGAAGGCGGCCAATATCGGCCCGAAGTCGATGTCACCCTCCCCGGGCGGCAGGTGATGGTGCTCCCTGTTTTTGATGTCCTCTATATGTGCGTTCGCGATTTCGCCGCCCAGATGCGCGATAATCTCGCCCGGGGTATCGTGCCCGGCACAGACCAGGTGGCCCACGTCAAGGGTCAGTTTGAGGGCCGGGTGGGCGACCTCGTCCCTGACGCGACGGTAGTCGGCGACCGTCTGCACGAACATGTCCGGCTCGGGCTCCAATCCGACTGTCACACCTTGTGCCAGGGCATGTTCACATACGGTTTTCAGGCCTGAGACGAGCCGCTTTTGTGCCGCATCGGGCGACTCTCCCGGGGGAAGCGTGCCGGAATGAACCGTAACGACGGGCGCACCCAGCGACTGCGCGATATCAATCGCCCTCTTCGTAAACTCCATGCGCTTCCTGTTGCCGGAAGCATTGACGAACGAAGGCTCGTGCTTGTGGAGAGGGTCGAGCAGGTACCGCGCGCCGGTTTCAATAACGACGTCCAGTCTGAGGCGATTCAGGAGGCGCTTGAGCGAGCGTATCTCCGATTGCGCCGTCGTGAACGGGTTGAGGTGGTGGACGTCCAGCGCCAGTGCGACCCCCTCGTACCCGAGGTCCGCGATAATGCGCAGGGCGTCTTCAAGCGCATGGTGCGCGAAGCCGTTGGTGTTATAGCCGAATCTGAGGGGGACCTCATGTGATTCCTTATCTGCCGTGCTCATCCCTTTTTCAGTCGCCTCCGCCGGTCAATTTGCGGCGCACACCCTGCCGTTCTCCTTCGCATGAACGGTGATGGCCATGTCGGGGCACATCATTTCACAGAGGGAATATTGCACGCATTTTTCCGGATTGCTTGCCAGTGGTATCGCCACACCTTTTTCGCCGACGTAGTCGGAGCACGTATAGACGTTGAGGGGGCATACCGCGATGCAAAGGTAGCAGCACTTGCACCAGTCGCGGTTGATTTCGATGTCCACGCGCGATTCGGCCATTTCAGAAATCTCTTTGAAATCTTGTCTTCAATGTTATCAGGAGACGAAAGACCTTTCGACACTGCTCCACGCTGAGGCCCGCCGCGCCGCAGGAGGGCGTGAGCACGCAGGAGCGCTTCAACTCGTCGCGCGTGAAGCCCTTTGCTTCCATCCTGTCGAATTCTTCGCGCAGTCGCGCGACAACGCTTTCCTCGGAAGCGGCGTCTATTGCGTCGGTCGTGGGCACGACGCCCCAGGCCAGAGCGCCTCCGCGGCCGATGAAGCGCCGCACGGCGTCCGGGTAGAGCGATATGGCACAACCGGAATCCATTGCCTCGAAGTTGAGCACGTCGAAGTCCGCCGACATTATCATGCCCCAGTCCGTGTTGGAGCAGCAGTGCACGCCGGCCAGGCCGCCTTCTTCGTGGATGGCCGCGACGCAGGTGTTGCACATGTCGATTACGTGCTCCGCTTTCAGGCTGAGGTATGCCGATGTGCCGAAGCCCGCCATCACGGGCTCATCCAGAAACATCAGCGGCTTCTCGCAGTACCGCCCGAGCAGCCTCGTCTGCCAGCGAGCCTTCATTGCAATGGCGCTGACCACGACGTCGCGCATTTCGGGGTCGTGAAACAACGCCTGCCTGTTCTGGTCCGTCAAGCCCAGCGACATCGTGATTGGCCCGGTTACCTGTCCCTTGACGCACGGCGGCTGTTGACCCGATTCCCGGATGCTTTCGATAAAACGATAGAGGCCTGCGGCGCAGCGCCTGCTGATGGCGAAGGCGTCAACGTCCAGGTCCATTACCTTCTGGTAGAAATCCGTCAGCGCATCCGCGCGGTCTTCCGGGACCTCGCACCAGGCGCGCTTTTCCGCCTCGTCGATTTCAAAAAACGGCAGGCCTTCGCCGCACTGCGGTATCATGCCCTCGACGAATCCGCGCGCCGGCAGTTGCGGCCAGCACGGGACGTCGATGTCGCCCTCGAGAACGAACCTGACCGCCTCGTCGGCATCTTCAAAGGGCAGGCTGCCGATTACAGTTGTTGCGCCGTTTGACAGAATCTCACCGGTCATCTTAAATCTCCGTGTTCGCCATTTGGAGGGAGGGGGGGGGCGACAGAAAGGGCCTGACCCCCTCTACCCCCATTTCTCACCACGAAATGTAGGGAACGGCCTTTAGGCCGTTCCGGGACGGACTAAAGTCCGTCCCCTACATTGTGCTTACGTGACATGATGTTCCTTTGAGACGCTTGGCCACCGGACCGCAACAGCCTTTGCGTCAACACCCGACATGCGCCGGCCGAAATCCTGGCGAGAAATGCGGGCTAGAGAAAAAGCCCGTCTTTTCAATCAGGCGAGACGGGCTTCTGTCTTATGTTGCTTCCACTTTTCATTCGACGTACTTGGCAACAGCGATGCACGTATTGTGTCCGCCGAAGCCGAAGGAGTTGCTGATGGCGAGGTTGATGTCCGCGTCGCGCGTGCCCTCCGGCACGTAGTCCAGCGTGAATTCTTCCTCAAGGTTTTCGAGGTTGAGCGTGCGGTGGATTTTGCCCTCGCGAATCGAGAGCGCTGTAACCATCGCTTCAATGGCGCCTCCCGCCCCGAGCATGTGCCCCAGCATCGACTTGGA
This sequence comes from Planctomycetota bacterium, assembly GCA_030622295.1. Classification (GTDB taxonomy): domain Bacteria; phylum Planctomycetota; class B129-G9; order B129-G9; family B129-G9; genus B129-G9. Next base: position 1,630 of record JAUXGI010000073.1, on the reverse strand, counting down.
CGAACTCACCGGGATGCCGTCGACGCGCTCGCCGAAAAGGGTTTTAACGGCGCGTGTTTCAGCCAGGTCGTTGTGGGGGGTGGAGGTGCCGTGTGCGTTGATGTAGTCCACGTCCTCCAACTTGTGTCCGGCATGCTCTATGGCCCGGCGCATGCACATCACGGCGCCCCTGCCTTCTGGGTCGGGGCTGGTGACGTGGTGGCCGTCGGCCGACATGCCGAAGCCGACGAGTTCGGCGTAGATTCTTGCGCCGCGCTTTTTGGCGCGCTCGAGTTCTTCGAGGACCATAATGGCGGAGCCTTCGCTCATCACGAAGCCGTCGCGGTCTCTGTCGAACGGCCGCGAGGCGCGCTCCGGTTCGTCGTTGCGAGTGGAGAGGGCCGTCATTACCTGGAAGCCGCTGATGCCGAGAGGCGTCATGGCCGCCTCGGCGCCTCCGGCCAGTATGATGTCGGCCTCACCCAACTGTATGGAGCGCATGGCCAGGCCCACGGCGTGACCGCTGGAGGCGCAGGCGCTGACGGTGCAGTAGTTCACGCCGCGTATGCCGTACCTTATGGCCAACTGTCCCGAGGCGGCATTGGCCATGAGTTTGGGTATGAAGAAGGGCGATATCTTCATAGGCCCGCGCTTCAGGTAGCGCGTGTGCTGTTGTTCAAACTCGATGATGCCGCCGATGCCGGTGCCGATGATGGCGCCGAACATGTCTTTGTCCTCGGCGTTTGGATCCAGGCCGGAGTCTTCGAGCGCCATGTCGGCTGCGGCTACTGCGTAGTGCACGACCGGGTCAAGGCGGTGCACTTCCTTCCTGTCCAACCACTGCAGCGGGTCGAAGTCTTTTATCTCGCCCGCAATCTGCACCGAGTAACCGGTGGTGTCGAACTTGGTAATCCGCGTTATGCCGCCCCTGCCGGCGAGGAGACTCTCCCATGTCGTGCGCATGTCGTTCCCACACGGGGTAAGGGCTCCCATGCCGGTGATAACCACCCTGCGTTTGTCTATTGTGCTCACGTATGCTCCTTGATGTACTTGACGGCATCCCCGACGGCCTGTATCTTTTCCGCCTCTTCGTCGGGTATGTTCAAGTCGAACTTCTCCTCGAACTCCATCACGAGTTCAACCTGGTCCAGGGAGTCGGCCCCCAGGTCGTTGATGAAGGAAGTCTCGGGGGTGAGTTGGTCGCGGTTCACGCCCATTTGCTCGCAGATGATATCGTACACCTGATCTTCGATTGAGGCCACAGCAGGTCCTCCTCAAAATATATGGTTGGAAAGGTTGATTTCCGTTATGGCCGCCGGTGCGGCCGCAAAGCCAAAACCGTGTGAACTCCGGGCATCGCGCGCTCGGGGAGTCAGACCCTTCCCGTCGCTTCGCTCCTCCTCAGCGTCTGACCCCCTCGCGAGGTCCGTCCTACATTGCCATTCCACCGTCTACCCTTATCGTTTCCCCTGTTATGTAGGCGGCCATGTCGCTTGCCAGAAACAGGGCCGCGTTCGCAACATCCGTGGGCTGTCCCGCCCTGCCGAGAGGAACCAGGGCCAGGCTTTTCTCTCTCGCTTCGTCCCTCAGCACACGGGTCATGTCGGTTTCGATGAAACCGGGTGCGATGGCGTTGGCCGTTATGCCGCGC
>JAUXGI010000341.1 GCA_030622295.1 Planctomycetota bacterium | reverse complement strand
TGGACGCCGATGAAATGTGCCATCACCTGCTTCTCGAAGACGAGACAAAGGCGAAGGTTCGCAAGCACTTCGGCCCGGAAGTCTTCAGCCGGGACGGCGAGATTGACCGCAAGGCGCTGGGCGCGGTGGTCTTCGAGGACCGCAAGAATCTCAGGACTCTCACAAAGATGCTCCATCCGCCGGTAATGAAGGAAGTCCACAGGGTCGTGCGCCACGCGCGAAAGAACGAACGCACCCCCGCCGTCATGCTTGACGTGGCGTTGCTGCTCGAGGCCGACATGGCAAAGGTGTGCAACCTGCTCATATTCGTGGAGGCGAATCGCAGAGTCCGTGAACGGCGCGTCAGGCAGGATAGAAACTGGGACGCGTGGGAGATGGAAAAGCGGGAAAAGTTTCAGAAGTCAATCAATAAAAAGATTCAGATGGCCGATTATGTAATTAACAACTCTCTGTCCAAACGCGAAACGTTCGACCAAGTTCGGCACATCTGGCGGAAGATATTCCACGAGAGAAACTAGCGCGTCTTTTATCCGCATGTCAGTGTTTGCACATGCCTGTACCTTAAACGCAGGAGCATAGTGATGGCAAAAGCCAGAGAGCCAGGGGCGGCCCGCAACAGGGCATCCGCCAACGGCAAATCCAGCGGGAGTAACGGCTCGACCAACGGTCCGGCCACGAACAATTCCAGGAAAGCGCAGACGACGGTCGACAGCAAGGAAGCGCTGCAGGAAAAATACGAGGAGGTCAAGAAGCGCGAACTCCACATCACCGAACTGCAGCGCATAACGATTGTCGAACTGCACAAAATCGCGAAGGCCGAAAAGGTCGAGTCTTACACCGGCCTCAAAAAGCAGGACCTGATTTTTGAAATCCTGAAGAAGCGTGTCCACCAGGAAGGCCTGATGTACGGCGAGGGCGTCCTGGAAGTACTGCCGGACGGCTTCGGCTTCCTGCGCTCGACCGACTACAACTACCTGCCCAGCCCGGACGACATCTACGTATCACCGTCCCAGATACGCCGCTTCGGCCTGCACACCGGCGCCATCGTCTCCGGCCAGATACGCCCGCCCAAGGAAGGCGAGCGCTACTTCGCGCTCCTCAGGGTCGAGGCCATCAACTACGAAAACCCCGAAATCCTCTCGGACAAGGTGGTCTTCGACGACCTCACCCCGCTCTATCCCGACGAGCGCATCTTCCTCGAAACCAAGTCCGAAGGCATCGACATGCGCGTGGTCAACATGATTACGCCCATAGGGAAGGGCCAGCGCGGGCTCATCGTCGCCCCGCCCAGGACCGGCAAGACCGTCCTGCTGCAGGAAATCGCAAACAGTATCAGCGTCAACCACCCCGAAATATACCTGATAGTCCTCCTCATCGACGAGCGCCCCGAAGAGGTCACCGACATGGAACGGTCGGTCAAGGGCGAGGTCATCTCCTCCACCTTCGACGAGCCTTACAGCCGCCACATCCAGGTCGCCGAGATGGTCAGCGAAAAGGCCCGGCGTCTGGTCGAATACGGCAAGGACGTCGTCATCCTCCTGGATTCCATAACGCGACTGGGCCGCGCCTACAACAACGAGCAGCCCCACTCCGGCCGCATCCTCTCCGGCGGCATCGACGCCAGCGCCCTCCAGAAGCCCAAGCGCTTCTTCGGCGGCGCGCGCAACATCGAAGAAGGCGGCTCGCTTACCATACTCGCCACCGCGCTCATCGACACCGGCTCCAAGATGGACGAGGTCATCTTCGAGGAATTCAAGGGCACCGGCAACATGGAACTTCACCTCGACCGCCGGCTCGTCGACAAGCGCATATTCCCCGCCATAGACATCAACCGCTCCGGCACCCGCAAGGAAGAACTCATCGTCGACAAGGACGAACTCAAGCGCATCTGGCTCCTGCGCAAGGTCCTCAACAACATGCACCCCGTCGAGGCGATGGAGTTGCTGCGCGACAAGATGAAGAAGTTCAAATCCAACGCCGAATTCCTCATGGGCCTGGGCGGCAAGTGATTTATCAAAGTAGGCAGTAGGAAAGTAGGCAAGTAGGCAAGGAAATCGGCGGAGTAGGCAAGGGGAAATGTAGCGGAAGCCCTTTTTATTCGATGCCGGATATCAGACGTCAGATTCCAGGCTTCCATATCAAGCGTCCGCTGTCTGCGCCTTCAGCGCTGATTTACCCGCCCATCCGTATGGGCGGCCCCGCCTCGCCCATACCCGTACGGGGCAGGCCAGTATGGGTAAAGACCAAGCCTTTTACGGTACGGTTTCCATATGGGCAGGCTGTGTGCATCAGTGGTTCCAAAGTTTCCTGCGCAACACTCCCACAATTCCTAAAATCCCCGGCGTGAGCAAAAGAAGCGTCCCCGGCTCGGGGACGATGGTTACGATATCGCCGTTTATCCAAGTTCCGTCAAGGGAAAACGTACTCGG
>JAUXGI010000262.1 GCA_030622295.1 Planctomycetota bacterium | reverse complement strand
TGGTGGGGAGGGTAGTGCCATGAAACGAAGCATGGGTGTGGGCGATTTTCTTATCTGTGGCGGTTTGTCGCTGATGTTCATATTTCTCATTGTCGGACTAATCACTAATATTGTCACTGATGAGGCATCTTTCGGCTGGGAGCATGTGACCAGCATTGTCCTGATGCTGCTGATGTGCGGCGGCGGATTTCTGCTTTTCATGAGCCTTTCCAGGGGCGACGTACGGATACTGAATATCCACTACGCGCTTTCGGGATTCATGCTCCTCCTCCACATCAAACTCGTGGGTGTTCCCTCTTACGCAGGGTGCTTTACGCCTCTGTCCTTTTACGTATTCCTGGGCGCGCTGCTCCTCGGCGTCGGGGTCTACATGGCTCAGACGGGCATTGATTTCTTTAAGATTGGCGGCGACAAGACCGAGAAGAAGGCAGAATAGAACCGCCTCCCAACCATGGGCAATAACAGCAAAAGGGGTCAGACCCCTTTTGCTGTTACTCTATTTTGCCGGCAAGTCCGCCCGCCTTGAATTCCCGGGGTCTGCTTCGTAGAATACCCGCGTTCACATGCCGTCGGATATTACTCTTCCCGAGGTTGACATGCGCAGTATCGGAATTCTGTTCGTTTGTGCGGTTTTTCTTGTCGCTGCCGCCGCGTATGCGGCGGACGTGGATTTCAGGGTGGTCGCCTTCAAGTCCATCGACACGGGACTAGCAGGCAGCGTCGCGGGCGCAGCGCCGCCCGCGCTGGTTCTCCTGGAGTCCGCCGAGGCGTGCAACAGAATAGGCAGCGCCTTCGCGCGTGCTTATCCCGATTCCAGGACGACGTTCCGCCAGGCCCTGGGCGAGTACGGGGATATGGATTTCCGGAAGTTCACCTACGTCGGCATCTTCAGCCACCCAATCGACAATTACGGTATCGACGTTAAGTCCGTCTCGCACAATAAGAGAACGAAACTCATTACCATCCGGTTCTCGTACGTCTGGGAGAGGCGACAGTACGTCCGCGCACCCGGCTTGAGCATCTATTTCGCGGTAATACGCCTGCCGAAAACCGACGCGGAGATTGTGGCCGATTACGGTACCGAGTCGCTGCCGATGGTTCTGAAGCCGGCGAAAATTGATGCAATCCTGCCGGAACGGAAGGAGGATGAAAAAGGATTCGAGGTTGCGGCACAGGGCACCATTGCGCTGAACGAGGCGGTGGAACGACCCGGCGTGGGCCCTTTCCTTTACGTTCTCAGGTCCGTCGAGGACATCGACAAACTCAACGCAAAGATGAAGTCGAACTTCAGGAAGGCGAGCAAAGGCGTCGCGGACATCATGAAGCGAGAAGTATCGCCGGATTTCGGGGAGTACACATACCTGGTGATTTTCAGCGCGCCGTGCGCAACGGCCACCGTAACCGTGGAGGGAGTGGAGTATGATGAGGACATGGCGGAGATGCTGCTCACTGTCGCATACAGGCGTATGCCCGCGGGGAAGAACGAGCAGGCCAACCTCATCTATTCCGTCGTCGCAGTGCCCGGACGCGACGCGCAGGTGATGCTCCTGGTCAGGCAGTCGGGCGGGGAGCGCAGGGTGAGCGCCTCGGCCGTGGAGAAGCGGCGGACGAAAGCACAAACGCGCGAGGAGTACGACGTCCGGCTGGAGTCGGCCAATTTCACCGTAGCGGATATCCTGGCGCAGTTGGGCGAGTGGTGCGTGAAGAACGGTCTGTACGAGGAAGGCCGGCGGCACCTGGGGCGCGCGCTGAAGTTCAATCCCCTGAACGTGCGGGCGGCGCGGGCAATGAGCGAACTGAAGGTCCTCGAGACGCTGCGCGCGGAGCCTTCCGGTGCCGGGGAATGCGCCCGACGCGCGCCGGTCCTCATGAGAATCGGCCGGTTTGAAGCGGCGGAGGAGCACATCGGGCAGGCGCTGAAGATGGACCCGAAGTGCGCGGAGGCGCATTTTGCCCGTGGAGCGTTTGAGATGTTCATGCGGAATTTCTCGACGGCGCTCGAGAGCCTGAACAGGGCTGTAGACATTGACCCGACGCAGGCGCGCTATTTCGCCGCGCGCGCGCGCTGCGCGGCGATGATGGGCAGGTTTAATGCCGCCGAAAAGGATGTTGCCCTGGCGCTTTCACTGGACAGGAATTCCGCGCCTGCTCGCAGCGCCGGGGCGGTGGTCCTCCTGGCCCGTTCGTCGGTCGAGAAAGACCCCGCAGCGGCGAAGAAACTCATCGAACAGGCGAAGGACCTGTGGGCGAAGGCGATTGAACTCGACCCGGAGAACGCGGAGTTCTATTCCTGCCGCGCGCTGGCGTTCCTGAAACTCTTCGCGCTGGACGGGAGGAGGGAATACCTCGACAACGCTTTCCACGACTGTGTCAGGTCGCTGCAACTGAACCCTTATCAGTACGAACCGCATCTGCAACTGGCCGGTTACTACATGTACCGTCAGAAACCCATGCGTGCGGAGGCGAGCCTGAACCGCGCGGTTTCGGCCTTCCCCGAAATGAGTTATCTGTACGAGCAGCGCGGCTTGTTCTACATGGCTGCCGGTGACAACGAGGCCGCACTGAAGGATTTTGAGAAGTTTATGGAGTTGTCTCCCGGCGAGGCGTCAGGCTATTTCAATCGCGGCAGAGTGAAGGCGCGTCAATCGAAATTGATAGATGCCCTGGCGGACTTTAATAAGGCGATTGATGTCGCCCCCGATGAGCCGCGTTATTACTGGGAGAGAGGGCTGTTCCATTACACCACGGGAAACCTGGACAGCGCCCTGAAGGATTTCAACAAGACGCTGGAGATTGGCGTGCCGAACGCCTCGACTTACTACATGATCGGCCTTGTGAAATTGCAGACGGCGAAATACAGGGAGGCCGTTGACAACCTGGAGAAGTGCCTGCAGATGAAGCCGGATGAAAACCTGGCCAAGGATGCCGGGGCGAGGCTGGAGGAAGCGAGAAAGAAGATGGGGTCTTAACCCGTATCCGAATATCAAAAACATCCAGCAGAATGCCCCCGGCGAGGGGGGCAGATCCCCGATTCGCCAAACGGCAACGGGCAACAGGCAATCCGCCTGCGGCGGATCGGCGAGGGGGTCAGACGCTGAGGAGCCCCGACTTGTCGGGGCGGGAAGGGTCTGACTCCCCGAGCACACGCGCTTCTGTGGTGAGAAATGTGGGTTAGGG
>JAUXGI010000332.1 GCA_030622295.1 Planctomycetota bacterium | reverse complement strand
GAGGTCTGCAAACGCAGGTCGAACAAGGCCGCATCCAATCACCGCCGAAACTTCACGTTGCTATGCGTTGCGGCCGCAGCATTTTTTGTATTTTTTGCCGGAGCCGCAGGGGCAGGGGTCGTTGCGGCCGATTTTCTTCTTGGCGCGTTGTATCGGTTTGGGTTTTTCGGCGGACTCCATGCTGGCGGCGATTCCCGCGGCCATCTGCTGGTGCACGGCGGATACGGCGGCGAACTCGCGGCTCTCGTCTCCTCCGGCGAAATGTGAGCGCGGCCCCGCCTCCTCTTCCTCCTTGCGCACGGTCATCCTGAAGACCAGTTCCGTGACGTCTTCCTTGATGGACTCCATCATCTTCTCGAACATTTTGGAGCCTTCGATCTTATAGACGACCTTGGGGTCCTTCTGTTCGTAGCCCTTGAAGGAGACGGCGCTGCGCAGGTAGTCCATCGCGTAGAGGTGGTCCTTCCATTTCGAGTCGATGGTGTCGAGCATGACGTAGCGCTCTATCTTGCGCATCACTTCCTCGCCTTCGCGGGCCTCTTTCATCTCGTAGGCGCGGAGCATTTCCTCTACCATGTGCTCTTCGACGTGCTTGACGTCCAGGGAGCGGAGTTTGTCCGCCTCGACGGGCCCGCGGAACCTCGTGTGGAACCACTCCGCCAGCCCGTCGTAATCCCACTCGTACTTCTCAACGCCATCCGGCAGGAAAACGAAATCTATTGCGTGGTAAATCCTGTCCTTTATCCATTCGAGGACCTTGTCCCTGAGGTTTTGGCCTTCGAGTATCTGCCGGCGGATGCCGTAGATGGTCTTGCGCTGCGTATCCATCACCTCGTCGTATTCGAGGAGGCTTTTTCGGATGGAGAAGTTGTATTCCTCGACGCGTCTTTGGGCTTTCCGTATCTGGCGGGAGACCATGGGCGAGGTGATGTCCTGCCCGTCGCGCAGGCCGAGTTTCTGCATTATGTTGCGCACCCAGTCGCCGGCGAACTTACGCATGAGCGGGTCTTCGAGGGCGACGAAGAATATGACCTGCCGGGGTCGCCCTGTCGGCCGGTGCGGCCTCGCAACTGGTTGTCGATGCGGCGGGCCTCGTGGCGCTCGGTGCCGATGACGACCAGGCCGCCCTTTTCCGGCACGCCGGGGTCGAGTTTGATGTCCGTGCCGCGGCCGGCCATGTTGGTCGCAACGGTCACATTGCCCGCCTGGCCCGCCTTCGTGATTATCTGCGCCTCGCGGGCGTGGTGCTTGGCGTTGAGGACCTCGTGCTTTATGCCGCGGCTCTTGAGCATCTTGCTGAGGCGCTCGGAGTTCTCGACGGAGGTCGTGCCCACGAGTATGGGATTGCCGTTGTTGTGGATGTTTTCTATCTCTTCGACCAGGGCATCGAATTTCTCATTTTCGGTGCAATAGACGATGTCGGACGTGTCGTCTCTGATGCAAGGCTCGTTCGTGGGAATTGACACGGTCTCCAGCCTGTAGATGCTGTCGAACTCCTGCGCCTCTGTCATGGCGGTGCCGGTCATGCCGGCGAGTTTCTTGTACAGGCGGAAGAAGTTCTGCAGGGTGATTGTGGCGAGCGTCTGGTTTTCGCCTTCGATTTTGAGTTTCTCTTTCGCCTCGACGGCCTGGTGCAGCCCGTCCGACCATCTGCGCCCGGGCATCAGCCGGCCGGTGAACTCGTCAACGATTACGACCTTGCCTTCCTTGATTATGTACTCGGCGTCCCGCCGGTAAAGGCTGTGCGCCTTGAGGGCGTTGTCGATGAAGTGCGGCCACTCCATGTTTTCGCCGGTATAGAAGGAATCCACGCCGATGATTTCCTGGGCCTTCTCGATGCCTTCCTCGGTGAGGATTACCTGATGTTCCTTTTCCTTTACCTCGTAATGCGTGCCCTTCTTGAGTTTCCGCACGACCTTGTCGGCGGCGTAATACTTGTCCGCCGTTTCCATCGAGGGGCCCGAGATAATCAGCGGCGTGCGGGCCTCATCTATGAGAACGCTGTCCACTTCGTCCACGATGGCGTAGCCAAGCGAGCCCTGACACTGATGTTCCTTGCGGACCTTCATGTTGTCGCGCAGGTAGTCAAAGCCGAACTCCGTGTTGGTGCCGTAGGTGATGTCGCAGTCGTACGCGGCCTTTCGCTCGACGTTTTCCATGTGCGCCTGTATGACGCCTACGGTCATCCCCAGCGCTTCGTAAATGGGGCCCATCCACTCGCGGTCCCTTCGCGCCAGGTAGTCGTTGACGGTAATAAGGTGGGAGTGGCCGACAAGCGCGTTGAGGTAGAGCGGCATCGTGGCGACGAGGGTTTTGCCCTCGCCGGTGGCCATTTCGGCGATGTTGCCCCATTGCAGAACCACCGCCCCCACGATCTGCACGTCAAACGGGCGCATGTGTTCGGGGGTATTGCGGCGGGCGGACTCGCGCACGCACGCGAACACCTCCGCAAGGAGGTCGTCCAGGGTCTCCCCATCCG
>JAUXGI010000059.1 GCA_030622295.1 Planctomycetota bacterium | reverse complement strand
GCCGTCATAGCCGTATCGGTCCTTCCCTTCGCGGGGGAGGAGCGATGCGGTTTTTCATTTGAATTTTAGAAACAATCAGACTCATCGGATTTCAACCATGCGAAGGGAGGTGATGCAGCAACACGACAGGTTTCTTCAGAAATATGGTTTACTCTGTCCAGTATGATGTAAATACAGGAAACATCGCGCGAAGTTTCCATAACCGACCACGTCAAGGGGGTTACAGGATGAGAAAATTCAATCTAATCTTAGTTGTTGCTGCCGGGCTGATTCTTGTAACCGGCACCGCTTTTGCCGCCGAAAAGCCGACGGTGAAAGAAGCGGTCAAGAATATGTATGACGCTCTCAAGAGCGACACGAGCCTCGACCCGAAGGTCAAAGACGCACTGCACGGCCTTTGCGAGGCTCTCGAGAACGAGGGCGTCGGCCCCGCAGGCGGTCCTGATAATGAGACCGCCGTCAGGCGCAGTGTGGAGGACTGGTTTGCGGCGGACAGCGAATCCTACGCCGAGTACTTCGGTAAGAAGAATGAAAAAGGTTTCTGGAAAAGGTGGAAACTCTACGGCGATTTCCGCATTCGTTACGAGGTGGACGCCCATCGCGACGAGCGCTGGAGAGACCAGTACGTCTTCGACGAGGAGACATGTGAATATGTATACGACTGCAGGGACAGGCACCGTGACGACCGTGCCTCGTTCCAGCAACGCTTCCGTATCGGCTTCCAGTACGATGTGGGCCATCACATGTACGCCGGGGCCAGGATAAGCACCGGTCCCTGCGGCCTGGCAAAGGACGAAGACCAGACCCACACCGGCGATTTCACCAGGTGGGGCATCGGCCTTGACAGGTGCTATGTAAGGTGGTCGCCGTTCGAGGATGAACCCTATCACTTCGAGCCCTTCGGCACGGACAGCACGGTTGACTTCTACGCCGGCAAGTTCGACCACCGCTGGGCGTTCTACGCCACGCCGATGGTCTGGGACGAAGAGGCACAGCCCACGGGTTTCGCCGTCCGCGAGAAGGTCACGGGACTGCCGTTGTTCGATGCGATTGAGTTGGCCTTCGGTATGTACGTCCTTACCGAAGAGGACGAGAACGACGACGCCTGGGTCAACGTCGGTCAGTTGACCTTGCACAAAGAGGTCATGGATAACCTGAAGATGCGGATATCCGCGGCCTTCTACGACTGGAACGACGTCGACAACACGTGCAACAACAGCAGTATCGATGGGTGGGACCTCGGTGGCGCCATTGATGACGAAGCCCGCACGCATCCGTATGATTGGCGCGGCGGCTATGAGTTCCTGAGCGATTTCGAGATACTCGACTTCATCGTCCAGCTCGAGTACACCGGCCTTGAGTTCCTGAACAGGCAGTGGCCTGTCATCGCCACGTTCAACTACGCATATAACACTGATGCGCGCGAGAACGACGAGACGGCGAATGCCTGGATGCCCGCGGCACGCAATCGCGGCGAGCAGAACGACGCATACATGTTCGACCTGTGGGTCGGGAAGATCGAGAAACAGGGCGACTGGGCCTTCAACTACGGCTACTGGTACGTAGAGCAGGACGCCGTCTTCGCCCTGGTCACCCAGGACGATTTCCCCTTCACGAACAACTTCAGGGGCCACACCGCTGGCGCCCGTTACATGTTGTTCGACAAGGTCTGGCTCGAATCCCGTATCTTCTTCGCCAAGCAGCTGGTCGATGACGACTTCTACATCGACGAGACCGCCCAAACCAGCGACAGGACCAACGTACGCTTCAGGGTCGACCTGAACATCGACTTCTAGTTGGTCCCGCACATTTTCGGTCCTTACGGGGCGCGGTCCTTACGACCGCGCCCTTTTCCTTATCGCATCCAACCCGCATTTCTCGCCACGGGATGTAGGGAACGGCCTGAATTCATCCCGAGCACACTCGCTTCTGTGGTGAGAAATGCGCGTTGGCACCTGCCAGATAAAATCCTAAAAGTTTCACGGGATAGTGACGATAAGAAGGTTGTCGCTTCCGGCAACCCACTCGGGGAAACCCGCACCACGAAATCTGACCATTCCTCCATGCGTACATCGACAAGTAGCACATCGCCTTTCCGTATCGCAGTCTTACCCTGAAAATCGGAATCACCCAGAAACAAGGAAACGGCCATGTCAAACCAGGGCACCCGTCGAGATTTCGTTGAGAATCGGAGGAGACCTTTACAACCAGACCAGAGGGCGCCGCGGATTCCGGATGATTCCGGAACAAAAGGGAACGCAAGCATGTCCGGAAAGGACCGGAACGGCAGTCCCGTTGCATCGCCCTCGAAATCCCTGCAAGAGTCTCTCATCCCCTGCCAGTTCGCCTGCCCACTGCAAGTCAACGTCCCCGAGATGCTGCACGCCGCGGCGGCAGCCGACTGGGCGGCCGCGTGGCGGGTCTTTGAAACGGCCGTGCCGCTGCCGTTCTGTACGGCCTGCCTGTGCCGGGGCGAGTGCAAGAGCGCCTGCCACCCTGACCGCGACGAGCCCCCTGTGGATATATGCCGCGTAGAGCGGACTTCGGCGGAGAACGCGCCGGAGTCGAGCCCTCCCGAATACCTGAACATGCTCACGGGTCAAGCGGATTTCCCACAAGACGGTCTGCGGCCGATATCCGGACCCGGCGAAAACCGCTTCGGACTGTCGGCCCGAAATGAGCAGGGGTACGCTCCGTATGACGGCCCCCGCGGACTGCTGGAGCCGGAACCCCGGCAGAGCGCCTGCGCCGTCATGGAAGAGGCGGCCACGCGCGTGGCAGTGGTCGGAGGAAGCCCCGCCGCCCTGGCAGCGGCCTATCACCTTGCCGTGCAAGGCCACAAGGTAACGGTCTTCTCTTCGGAGCGCTCCATAGGCGGCTGGCTTCAAACCGCCGTTGCGGGCCTGCGCCTCCCCCTGAAGGCCTTGAACCGTGATATGAGAAGACTGAGAACACTGGGAGTTGCCTTTGAGGAACTGCCGGCTTTGGACAGTGTTAATCCCGGAGAACTGCGCGAAATCGGTTACGACGCGGTGATTGTAGCGCCCGAGGTGGTGGATCCGGCCAGACGTTCGGCGCTTGTGCGCGCCTGCTTTCGCGGGTTGGTGGATGCGGACGCCTTTGTGCAGGCGGCCCGGCGGACCGAGATGCCTTTACCCGGAAAAATCGTCGTCCTCGGCACGGGATTCGACTCCGCCCACGTTGCCCGCCTCGCCTCGGATCGGGGATGCCCGCAAGTCACGCTGGCGATGCACTCTTCTCCATACGAATCTCCCGTGAGTTCGGCAGAACTACACCTGGCCCGCGACGAAGGCGTTGAGATTGTCCATTGCGACCTTCTGCAGGCCGACATCAGGCGAAAAGAAGGATGCCTGGAAATCCGCCTTCCGCAACGCGAGAACGGTATCGGCGCGGACATGGTTCTCCTCGACGGCTCCATGATGCCGCACACCGCCGACAACGGAATGACGATAACGCTTGGGCCGGCTATTCCTCCTTCCCTGGCCCTCGACGTGGAAAGCATGCTGACCGATACCCCCGGCGTGTTCGCCATCGACCCCATACGCCTGGCAAACCACTCCATAGCGGAAGAGTCGGCCCTTGGCAGACGTGCGGCGGATGCGGCGCGGGAATTCCTGACGGGCCACAAGCCCCCGACGCACCTTGTACCTGTTTGGAAATGTGGAAAGCAGCGCCCGCAAGGTTCAAACCCGCCCTGCATACGAAAGGGAAGCCCAATGACGACAAGTGCCAAGAACAATAACAGAAGCGCGACCCAGGAAGCCGCCCGATGCACCGAGTGCAACCTCAGCATTATCGTGGACCAGGAGAAATGTGCCGGTTGCCTGCTGTGCATTGAGGCGTGCCCGGCCGGAGCGCTCTATGCCACCGACGAGACGGGCAGACTGCTCACGCATCCCTGGCGAAGAAAGCCCGTAATCAGCGTGGACAGGCACCTGTGCGAAAAGTGCGGCACCTGCATCGAGACATGCCCCCACCAGGCCATCGCATTGCGCACGCTTGTAATTCGTCACCAGTCTCCTCCCCTTGCCCCGCATGACAAACGAAACCTGAAGGGGTCTGACCCCCTTAGGTTTCGTTTGTGAGAATGCGCGGGTCGTCGAGGGAGAACGTACCGGTCAGCGCTCTCTCGAGCAAAGAGCGTGAAACACCGTACCCTCTTGCAATCGCGACGGCCCTTTCAGACTCCTCATCCGGATTAGCGGCACGCTGAATCATTATGAGCGAGCAAAACGCACGCGCGAGATAATGGCGGTTCTCGTTGTCACCGTGGACGAAGTCGAACCCTCCTCCACGCCGCTTAATGAGGTCATCGGGCTCATGTCCCAGCCTTCCATAGCATTGGGCAAGTCGTGTCCAGGCATCCGTGTGCGCACGGTCAAAGATTATTGCGCGCCACAGCGAGACCGCCGCGGCCTCAAGCAGTCGCCGGCGTTCCGGCTCCTGCCGCCGCTCCGCCACTTGCATCAGCACGCAGGCATACTCCACATTCGAGGCGGCCTTGTGTGGGCGCGCAAGCACCGCCATGCGATAACTCGCTTCCGCCTCCTTCAACACCTCCTCTTCATCGTCCGCCTCGCCCATCTCCAGAATTGTGAGGCATGTCCTCCCCAGGGTTGAGTAGAGTTCCCAGTTCCCAGAGACCGTGCTCCGCCCCCTCCTCGCAAAAGATGCCAGGTCGCACCGGACCTCTTCCTGCCGGATGCGGTCCTGTTCGCGCCCCCGCATGAGAACGTCGTACGCGCGCCGGCGGTATTCTTTTGCGAGTTCCGTTTCCCCCGACCGTTCGACCCGCTCCGCCATCCTCATGTAAACGACCCCCAGCGTGGTGTGGACCGGTATGTAACGCTCCGTGATATCCAATGCCTCTTCGAGCAAACGACGGCTTTCTTCCAGATCATCGCTGTCGGCGTCGGCGCCCCTCGAAAGCGCAAGGGCGCACCCCTGCAAGGCTCTGGCGCTGCGGTTGCTGGTGGCGGCAGTGGCCCGCCAGAAGGCGACCGCGTCGCCCCAGTCGTTGTTTCGCACGTGCGTCCGATAGCCGTAAAGACACACTATTACCCCCAGGAGCGCGCAGGTAACGCCTGTCGCCCCATTGCCCCACCTGCCCGCGAGGACCTTGCCAAGATATACTCCTCCCAACGCCAGGCAGGCCGCCCAGCCCAGTGATGAGACGTACAGCAGCCTTTCGGCGCCTATCGTGCCGGTCAGCACCACAAGATTGCTCACGGGGAAAATCCCGATGAAAAAGAACAGGATGAAAAAGGTCACGAGGCGCGACCGCTTCCACATAAGGACCCCGATTATGCCGATAGCAACCATAGCGGCCAGGGAACCGGCAAGGCGCGCATCGGCGACGGACTGAACCGCCGGTATCTGCTCCGCCGAGTAATCCGCCGAAAGGACGGCAGGCCAGAGCATCCGCCACAGATAAAGGCCGAGGACGACCACGGCGGTCGCCTCGCGCTGCAGGAAGGACATGTAGACGAGGGGGTTGTCCACGTAACTCGCGCGCGGCACCGGAATGTCGTGCAGGACCAGGTACCTGGCGAGAAACCATCCCCCGACAACCAGCGCGTAGAAGCCGTAGCACGCCTTAAGCCTTTGAAAGAGCCACTTCACGAATCCGCGCCCCTGGGCGGCGTCCCGGGGCCGGAGAAACAGGATATCGAAGGCAGCCAGCACGGCCACCATCGCTATCGCGTTCTCTTTCGACAGGAGCGCCAGCGCCATGCACAGCGCCGCGCCGATGTGACACCACACGGCTGCCGCCCCCCTCGCCCGACCGCCGCGCAGGTGCAGCGCAAAGCCGAGAAGGATGAAAAACATCACCAGCAAGTCCGCCCGCCCCACGACGTTCGTCACGGCCTCCGTCGCTATCGGGTGCGCCGCAAACAGCGCCGCGCCAAAGCCGGCAAACAGCACGTTCAGCCGGTCATCGGCAAACACCAACAGCATCCGCGACAGGCTCAACAAGACCCAAAGCGCCAGCAGAGCGTTTGAAACGTGCAGGACAAGATTGAGCACGTGATACGACTCCGGACGGTCCCCGGTCTCAAATGTCACGTACTGAAGATGATACGTCAGGATTGTAAGCGGACGATAGAGATTCGACACCCGTTTCGGCGCCCAGTAATGGCTGGTGAATATCTTGCCGGCCATCTCCGCCTTGTTCACGATGGGGTTGTCCTGGATGAGGGCGGCATTGTCGAGGAAGAACTCGCCGGAGAGCGAGTTGGCGTACGAGAGCACCGCCGCAACGGCGACCAGCAGCATGGCCGCCGTCACAATCGTGAAAGACGCGTGCCGCTGTCGCTCACGAGGCACCCGGGCGGTTCTCTCGCCCCTGGGAACCCCCTGACCGGATTTCTTGCCTGCCCGTCTCTTTTCCCTCGCCATAATTTGAACGCCTCAAGATAAGAGCAGCGTTGAATATACCAGAACGCAGTGCCTTTGCAAAGCGCTCTCCTACCGACGAGAAAGCAAGAAAGCGAAAACTGCAACAAAAGGAGTCAAACCCCTCTTGTTGCAGTTTTTTCCCTCCGGCTCGGGGGGCATTAAAGAATTGCTGGTGGTTTGGGTCGGACCGCATGCAATGGTGACTGTCCCCTTTACCCCTCG
>JAUXGI010000106.1 GCA_030622295.1 Planctomycetota bacterium | reverse complement strand
CCGGAAAAAAGCAGCCATATCGATACCACAGTTAGGGCGATGTTAAAATGGAAAAAAACACGAGAGGAAACATCGAAAGGAATCAGGGCAAACGGAACCATCACCAGGGCTACTACCGGCGGGTATATGTTTATCGAGGCTTCAGCCTTGTAGTCCTCTGTGCCGAAAACCCCAATTCCGTATCGTCTTGCTTCACACAGCCATTCGTCGCCGACTAGATACATCTTGTCGGATTCGCCGTCCAGTACCAGTCTGGCAACGATATAGTGGTGTGCGTAATCCATGCCGAGCAGCGAACTCGCATACGTATCCTGGTGCCTGTGGTATCCATAATACAGGGCGGCAAGAATGATTCCAGCCACCGGGATAATACATAATTTCTTCTTCACTTCTCGCTTCCTTTTCTCACATCAGCAGCGCCATAATCGCCTTCTGGACGTGGAGGCGGTTCTCCGCCTGGTCAAAGACGACGGAGTTCGGGCCGTCGATAATCTCCGCGCTGACTTCCTCGCCGCGGTGCGCGGGCAGGCAGTGCATGAAAAGGTAGTCCTTCTTCGCATGCGCTGCAAGAGCGGAGTTCACCTGATAAGGCTGGAACGTCTTTACGCGCTCGGCGTGTTCGTTTTCCTGGCCCATGCCGGCCCAGACGTCGGTGTAGATGACGTTGGCGTCTTTGACGGCGGTGACGGGGTCGGTGGTGACCTCGACCCTCGCTCCGGTGGGCCTCGCGTCATCGCGGGCCCAGCCTGCGATGTCCGCCTTCGGCTCGTAGCCCTTCGGCGTGGCCACGCTGATGTGCATGCCGGTCTTTGCGCAGCCGACCAGCAGCGAGTGCGCCATGTTGTTGCCGTCGCCCATATATGCCATCTTGAGGCCTTTCAGTTCGCCGCGTTTCTCGATTATGGTGAAGAGGTCTGCGAGCACCTGGCACGGATGCGTCAGGTCGCTCAGGCCGTTGATGACGGGCACGGAGGAATATTCGCAGAGGTCAAGGATGTCCTGGTGCGCGAAGACGCGCGCCATGATGCCGTCCACATAGCGCGAGAGTACGCGGGCGGTGTCGGCGATGGTCTCGCCGCGCTTCAGTTGCAAGTCGTTCGGCCCGAGATAAAGCGCATGGCCGCCCAGGTGAGTCATACCCGCCTCGAACGACACGCGGGTGCGCGTTGAGGGCTTCTGGAATATCATGGCGAGCGTCTTGCCTTTGAGAAGGGGCGTCGCCTCACCGGTCCTGTATTTCTGCTTCAGGTCCGCGCAAACGCTGAAGATGTTCTGCATCTCCTCGAGCGTCAGGTCGTGCAGCGTCGCAAGATTTCTTCCTTTCATGTTTACTGCCATTCGTGTTCTCCGTAATCCGTGTCGGGTAATGGCGGGTCGATGGCGACCCGTTCCGGCTCCTCAACCGGGCGCATACGCCTCCCGTTGATGTCCCTGTACTGTAACTGGTACAGGCGATAGTAAATGCCGCCTTTGCGCAGGAGTTCTTCGTGAGTGCCTTCTTCCTTTATCTCGCCCTTGTGCAACACGATTATATTATCCACTTTGCGTATGGTTGACAAGCGGTGTGCAATGACAATGGACGTGCGGCCCTTCATCAGTTTTTCCACGGCGTCTTGAATGAGTATCTCCGTCTGTGTGTCGATGTTGGAAGTCGCCTCGTCCAGGATAAGTACCGAGGGATCGTAGGCAAGAGCGCGCGCGAACGAAAGGAGTTGTCTCTCACCGACGGAAAGGGTCGCGCCGCGTTCCTGTACCTCGCTCCTGTAACCGCCCGGCAGTCGCTCGATGAAGCGCGCCGCGTTGACATGCTCCGCCGCCTGCGCGACCTTTTCGTCCGTGATGCGCTCCTCCCCCAGGCGGATGTTGCCGCGGATGTCGCCGGAGAACAGGAAGACATCCTGAAGCACCAGGCCGATGTTTTTGCGGAGTTCGTACTTGTCGATTTCGCGGATGTCTTTGCCGTCGATGAGAATCCGCCCGCGCTGTATGTCATAGAAGCGGCAGATGAGATTGATGATGCTGGTCTTGCCCGCGCCGGTCGCGCCGACGAAGGCGACCTTCCGTCCCGGCTCCACGGTAAAGGAAACGTCCTTCAGAACCCAGTTCTCGTCATTGTACGCGAACCAGACGTTCTTGAATTCCATCCTGCCCTTGAAGCCTCGGAGGGGGCGTGGTTTCGCCGGATTCGTGATTTCCTCCGGTCTGTCGAGTATCTTGAAAATGCGCTCGGACGAGGCCATGGCCGCCTGCATCACGTTGTATTTTTCCGCCAGGTCCCGAATCGGCTGGAAGAACATGCCTATCCAGCCCAGGAACGCGATAAGAGTGCCGAGTGAAGCCGTGGAGATGGACGCCCCCAGGTACATTGCGGCTCCGTAGCATATGATTACGCCCGCGGCAACGGTGCCGAGTATCTCGATACCGGGGAAATAGACCGCGTGGTAGAAAATCGCGCGGAACCACTCGCCCCTGAAGTCTCTGCTCAGATTGGAAAACCTGTCCCGGTTTTTCTCCTGGCGGTTGAACAGTTGTACCATGTTCATGCCCGTTATGTTCTCATTGGCGTAGGCATTTATTCGCGCCAGTCTCATGCGTACGGCCCGATACGCGCTGCGCGATTTCGCCTTGAACCACAGTGTCAGGCCGACGATGAAGGGCACCACCGCCACGACGATTATCAATGTCAGCCTGACGTCGAACGCGAACATCCATATCAGAATGCCCCCGAGCATGAAGACGTCCTGGAACGTTGTAACCACGCCCATGCTGATGAACTGGTTGAGCGACTCGACATCGTTCGTGACGCGGGTCATGAGCCGCCCCACGGGATTTCTGTCGAAGAACCGCAAGGACATGCGCTGCAGGTGAGAGAACACCTGCGTACGAATGTCATACACGACGTTCTGGCCGATTATGTTGACGGTGATTGTGGACACATAGTCCGCGGCAAACCTTATCAGTATGAGTCCCGCGAAGAATACCGTCAGCATCCCCACGGAGTTCATCTGTTGCGCAGCCGTCAGGTCCTTACTGGTCAGGATATCGACGATGCGCTTGAGGACATACGGCCAGGCCAGCATCGAGTTCGATATGACAAGGAGCAGGAACACCGCAAGCACAACCCGCCACTTATACGGCCTGAGGTACTTCAACAGCCTCTTGACAAGCCTCGCGTCGAACGCCTTGCCCAGGGCTTCGTCTTCAAAAAAATCTTTTTCGCCGCGTCCGTTCATCATTTTGAACGCCTTCTTGCCGTGCTGGACGGGGAGTCCAGGCCGGCGCGGGATTCCCGCTTACAAGTCCAGGAGAGAATCCTCCAATTGCTGTCGTTTGTAGGTCTCCGCATAAAAACCGCCGCCTTTCATCAGTTCCGCGTGTGTACCCTGTTCCGTTATCCGACCGTCCTCGATTACCACGATGTTGTCTGCGTATTGAATGCTGGACAGCCTGTGGGATATGATGATGCTGGTTCTCCGCTTCATCACGTCCCGCAGGCGCTCAAGTATGCGTTCTTCCGTGTGTGTGTCCACGCTGGAGAGTGCGTCGTCCAGAATGAGAATGGGGGCGTCGAGGATTACGGCGCGCGCAATGGCCACGCGCTGCTTCTGCCCTCCCGACAGGCTTATGCCGCGCTCGCCCAGTATCTGGGCGTATCCCTCCCGAAGTTGTTCGACGTCGGCGCTTATCTGCGAGACATCCGCGGCACGGCGCACGGCCTCTTCATCAGCATCGGGCGCACCGTATTTGATATTGGCGGCGATGCTGTCGCTGAAAAGGAACGTCTCCTGCGGCACAAAGCCGACGGCGGCGCGTAAATCCTTCAGCCGAACCTTCGTGACGTCCTTCCCGTCGATGAACAACCGGTTTTCGCCGACCTCGTAGAGCCGGGCGATGAGTTTGACGAAAGTGCTCTTGCCGGAACCTGCCGGGCCCACTATTGCCACGGTCGAACCCGCCGCTATCCTGAGATTGACGCCCGCCAGTGCCGGTCGCTCGCAGCCCGGGTAGGTGAAGGTCAGGTTGCGGGATTCGATTTCACCCGCGACATCCCCCAGAGGTTCGGCTTCCGCCCGGTCGAATATCGTCGGCGATTGCTCGAGCACGCTCTTTATGCGCCCCATGCTGGCGTCGGCCTGTTGAAGCAGAACCACCACCCAGCCGAGCGCTACCATCGGAAAGATGAGCAGGCCGACGTACATCTCGAACATAATCAGTTCGCCGATGTTCATCACCCCCGCGATTACCTTCACGCTGCCCATCCAGTAGACTACGGCGAATGCAATGCCGACAATGAGAAAGAGGAGAGGGCGGAAAAGCGCCCTGACCTTCGCCAGCGCTATGTTCTTTATCGCGTATTCCCGGTTGAGCGCGCGGAACTTCTTCCTCTCATGTTCTTCGCGGACAAAGGCCTTGATAACCCGTATGCCGGAGAAATTTTCCTGACACGCGATATTTATGTCTCCGAACTGCTCCTGTATCTTCTGGAAGCGCTTCCTTATCGGTCCGCCGAACAACCCCGTAAGCGCCGGCAAGACCATCAGCGGAATCATGACATACAACGCCAAATCCGGCTTGACCACAAGCATCACAATAAGGGCGCCCGCGCTAATAAAGAGCGTGTTGAAAATGAGCATCAGGCAGGGCCCCAGCGCCATCCGCACCGCCAGCAGGTCATTGGTGCACCGCGCCATCAAATCCCCGGTCTTCACATTGTCGTAGTACGAGGGCGGCAGTTTCTGAAGGTGCGCAAAGTAATCCACGCGCAGGTCACACTCAATCCTGCGCGAGATGCGCACGATAAACGTCCTCTGCAGAAATGAAAATACCGCACGGGTCAACTGCACAAATATCACCGCCAGGACAAGGAAGACGATGCCCTGCAGGGGCGCGTATCCGGTCAGGTCAACCACCCCCTTCAATCCTTGCAGTTGGCCGCCCGCCTGCAGGTTCCTCAGCGAGTTAACCGCCATGCCGATGACGGGCGGTATGGCCACCTCGCAGGCGTTGCAGAACAGCAGAAACAGCACGCCCGCAAGCATCCCCCGACGGTACCGCCTGAAGTATTTTCGCAGTGTCCGCAGATTTTTCAGCATGTCGCCCGCCCAACTGTTCTATTTCAGACCGTTTCCTGAAACCTGGAACTTCTCAAGTTGCCCGTCTTTTTCGCACGTTTACGGGGACAGTCACTATTCTACGAATTCCACTCGCACCGCTCGCGGAATTCCGTAAATAGTGACAGTCCCCGATGCCGGCGCAAAAACGGGCAACTTGAGAACTTGAAGCCCCCCGCCCTTTGCCCTTTGCCCTTGCCCATTAAAAAGCGACACCTGCGCGACGCAGGCGTCAACAAGTATTCATGCCGGACGACAGGTCAAACCTTGTGAACGACTTCCATGTGGCCGACCACCTCTTTGCGCGCATTAAGCACCTTCTGATTCCCCCACCTGTCCAGCGCCCGCACCTCGTCGTCGGTCAGGACGTCCAGGAAACGCAGCAGGTGTATCGTGAACGCGGCCGAT
>JAUXGI010000075.1 GCA_030622295.1 Planctomycetota bacterium | reverse complement strand
CTGCCTACTTTCTTGTCCCTCTCCTACCCTCCTACTTTCCTACTGCCTACTTTCCTGTCCCTTTCCTACTCGCCTACTTTCCTACTTCCTACTATTATTAAGTCCCTGTTGATTTTTCTGGGGGGATGATGATGCCGAGAAATTCGAGGTAATTCACAATCCTGTCCGCGACCTCGTCGGGCGTGCAGCCGTCGGTGGCGATGATGCAGTCCGCAGCCTCCATGTAGCGCCTGCGTCGCTTACCTAATACCTGCGCGACTTCCTGGTGCAAGGGGAGATTCGTAAGGGGGGGCCGCCTTGTGCCTTTGTCCGCTTCGGCCTGTGCGCGCCGGGTCAACTCGTCGGGCGATGTTTCGAGCCAGATGACTTTCGCTTCGTGCTTGAGGGCGGCGACGTTGTCTTTATCAAGCACCGCTCCGCCGCCCGCAGCGACGACGCCCTCGTTCATGCCGCGGAGTTCCGCTATGGCCCGGCGTTCGAAGGCGCGGAAGGCGTCCTCGCCGTCCTGCGCGAAGATGTTCGCCACGCTCTTGCCGGCGCGCTCTTCGACCAGGGCATCGGTGTCTATGAACTTGATTCCGAGCCTGTGCGCCACTTCACGCCCGGCCAGTGTCTTGCCGCTGCAGCGATAGCCGAGGAGGACGATCTTCATGTCAGTGCAGTTTCAGAAAGGTTCTTGAGAGGTCGTCGAACAGTTCTTCGATTCTGTTGCGGAACTTGTCCACACGGAGGTTGGGCCACCAGATGCCCAACTGCTCGTATGCCTGCTCCTTGAACATGTCCATTCCGCTGACGACGGTGCAGCCGGCCTCGCTTGCCTCCCTTGCAAGGCGCGTTTCCTGTTGGTAGACGGTCTCGAATACGACGAGGTTCTTGCGCAGGTACTGTCTCGGGACGAGCGTCTCATCGGGGTGGTCGCGACCGACGGGCGTCGCATTAATCAATATGTCGTAGTCATCACTGGCGAGATAGTCGTAGTTTTTTATGTTCCCGCCGACTGCTTTTGCCAGTTGTTCCGCCCGCCAGAGAGTTCTGTTGACTATGGTGACGTGTGCCTGGTACTGCCTGAGCGCGAAGGCGAGTGCGCGTGCGGCGCCGCCCGCTCCCAGCACGACCGCCCGCTTGCCGCGGATATTGCAGCGCCGCTCCAGAGCGTGGATTCCACCCACGTAGTCGACGTTGTAGCCGACGAACTTGCCGCCTTCCTTCCTGACCGTGTTGACCGCGCCTATGGAGCGGGCACTGGGGTCCAGAGCGTCCAGAAAGGGGACTATCCTTTCCTTGTAGGGATTCGTGACGCTCAGGCCGGACAGAATCGGCCGGAACTTCTCCCAGAAGGCCGGCAGGTCGCCCACGGAGAACGGCACGTATACCGCGCTGCGTTCCATTTCCCGGAAGGCGACATTGTGGTAGACAGGGCTGAGGCTGCGCGCGATGTCTTCGCCCAGGACACCGTAAATCTTGGTCTCCGGTGTCAGCGAAGAGTAGTCGTATATCTTCTGCATTTCCCACGCGGTCAACTGGCCCTCCGCGGAGCGTTTCTCGGGCGACAGTGAGGCGTAGGTAATATGACTGCCGTATTTGCAGCCGAGCACGCGGCTGATGGTGCCCACCTCTCCAGTGCAGAGCGCGATGGTCGGCTGCGCGGCGTGCTTCAGCAGGTGGAACATCTTCAAGTTGTCCGCCACATTCCGCGTGTACGTTGCGATCTTGACGACATCGGGCCGTGCCCGCATTATTCGCGCATATATGGCTTCGAGGTTATTGGGTGTGCGCTCGGGGTTGTGGTATGAAATAATCAGCATTGAATGTCCGCGGTCTGCTATCCTGCCGGCGAATTCCGCGTCCACGTCGATATAGTGTGCGCCGGCTTCAATGGTGCGGTTGAAGATTGCGATGTGCTCCGCCTCGCTGCCGCGAAATCTGCCGCCGGCGAGCGCGTGCCTGCACGTTGCTATCACCGGCTTCTCGCAAGCCTTTATAAGTCCGGGTATGTCCGGCTCATTTATATAGTCCAGACGGAGTTCAACCACGTCGGCCAGCCTGTTGGCTTCGGCGATGTCATTCAGGGCCGACCGGTTGTCGGGCGCGACGATGGGGATGCATAACACTGATTTACTCCCACGATCCTCTTCTGAAAAGGTCTTCCAGGAACGTGACAAGATTGTCAACAGGCAGGCGTACCTGCTTGAGGGTGTCGCGGTCTCGGACGGTTACCTGCCGGTCTTCCAGGGAATCGAAATCGAAGGTGACGGCGTACGGCGTGCCGACCTCGTCCATCCTGCGGTAGCGGCGGCCGATGCTTTGCGTCTCGTCGTAGAACGACTCGAAGTGCGGGCGCAGCATGTGCTCGATTTTGCGCGCGGGTTCGCACAGTTCCGGCTTTTTGCTGAGCGGCAGTACGGCGACCTTGATGGGCGCGACCCCGGGCTTGAACTTCAGGAGCACGCGCGTCTCCCCCCTGACCTCTTCTTCATGATACGCGTCGCATATCAGGGCGAGGATGGTGCGGTCGATTCCGCCGGATGTTTCCACCACGGCCGGCGTGAAGCGTTCGTTCGTCTCCTTGTCCAGGTACTGCAGGTCGGAACCGCTGTGCTTCATCTGCTGCGAGAGGTCGTAGGTGCCCCGGTCGGCGATGCCTTCCAGTTCCCCGAAGCCGCCGTCAAGGAACGGAAATCTGTACTCTATGTCGATGCACCTGACGGCGTAGAAGGCGAGTTCGTCCTCCCCATGCTCGCGCAGGCGCAGGCTGTCGTCCTTGAAGCCGATATCTTTGTACCATTTCATGCGTTGTTCAAGCCAGTAGTCGAACCATTTCGGCGATTCCTTCTCCCGCACGAAGAACTCCAGTTCCATCTGCTCGAACTCGCGCGAGCGGAAGGTGAAGTTGCGCGGCGTGATTTCGTTGCGGAAACTCTTGCCTATCTGCGCTATCCCGAACGGTATCTTCCGCCGGGTGGAGTTGACTATATTCTGGAAGTTGACGAATATCGACTGGCAGGTCTCCGGTCGGAGGTACACGACGGCGCTCTCGTCTTCGAGCGCTCCCATGAACGTCTTGAACATCAGGTTGAAGTTTCGCGCCTCGGTCAACTCGCCGCCGCATTCCGGGCAGGCGTCGCCCTCCACATCTTCGGCCCTGAAGCGCTGTTTGCAGTTCTTGCAGTCGACCATCGGGTCGCTGAACTTCTGGATGTGGCCCGACGCTTCCCATATCTTTGGATGCATTATGATGCTGGTATCGACGCCCACGACATCATCGCGTCCCTTGACTGTTGCATCCCACCAAAGGCGCTTGACGTTGTTCTTCAACTCCACGCCCAGCGGTCCGTAATCCCAGCAGGACTGCAAGCCGCCGTAAATCTCGCTGCTCGGAAAGATGATGCCGCGCCGCTTGCAGAGGCTCACGATTTTTTTCATTACGTCTTCAGCCATTAACTCTTGCTCCGTTCGGTCAGGTTCTTGAGTTCGGCAAAGAAATCAGGGAAACTCTTCGCCACACATCCGGCGCCTCTTACTGCAACGCCCGGTATACGCAGGCCGACGAGCGCGGCGGACATCGCTATCCGGTGGTCTCCGCGAGGGTCAACAACCCCTCCGCGCATCTTTGACGGGGTTATCTCGACGGCGTCGTTGGACGTCTTTACTTCCGCGCCCAGTCCGCCCAGGACGTCGGCCAGTGCGGAGATTCTGTCCGACTCCTTCAGGCGCAGGTTTTCCACGCCCGTGATTTTCGTAGGCCCTTCGGCGAAACACGCCGCCGCGGCCAGCGCCGGTACGGCGTCGGGCATGTCCCGCATGTCGGCCTCGATGCCGCTGATTATCGGTCCTTCCACCTCTATGTGGTGCGCCGCTTCGCTCACCCTGCATCCCATCTGCGCGAGGAGTTGCGCGAAGCGTATGTCACCCTGCTGCGAATCTTTTCCTGCGCCGTTTGCGCGAACGCGCCCTCCGCATATAGCCGCTGCCGCCATGAAGTACGTCGCCGCGCTCGCGTCTCCCTCCACATGGAACGCCGCCGACCCGTAACCACGCCCCGCCGGAACGTAGTACGTGTTTCCGGCTACGGAGACATTGACCCCGAACGCGCGCATCACCTCCACCGTCAATTTAATGTAAGGTGCGGAAGCGACCCCTCCGGCCAGCGTGATTTCAGTGTCGCTTTGCGCATACGGCGAAACCAGCAGGAGCGCCGAGGCGAACTGGCTGCTGACCTCACTGCTGACCGTAATGCTTCCCCCGGGAAAACCGTCGGCATGGATGCGAACGGGGGGATAGCCTTCCTTTTGTTCGTATTCAATCCGGCAGCCGCTGCGGTTGAGCGCGTCTACCAGGTCGCCGATAGGGCGCTTCACCTCTCCGCAGTCGAGGCGAAACTCCCCGCAGCCGAGCGTCAGCAGCGCGGTGAGAAAACGCAGCGCCGTGCCGCATTCGCCCACGCCGAGCCAGCCCCCTTTTTCCCTGAGCACGCCCGACATTCCCCTGACGAGAAAGGAGGAATCCCTCTCGTCGGCTTCAATCCCCGCGCCCAGTGCGTTCAGGCACATTGCGCTCACATGGGTGTCTATGCAGAGGAGGGCGTTGCTCAGGCCGGATGTCCCCTCGGCAAGCGCCGCGCAGAAGAGCGCCCTGTGGGTAATGCTCTTGGAGCCGGGCAGCGTGACTTCCGCATCCAGCGGGCCTTTCGGCGCAATCTCTATTATATCTCGCATTTCTGTCCCCTGGGTCGGCGGCTATTCTAGCATCCGGCACCTGCCAGTCAACCTTTTTCAAATCTTGACATCTCCGCGACGGGCAGTGCATACTATGCCGCGTTGCATCCGACGCTATTGG
This sequence comes from Planctomycetota bacterium, assembly GCA_030622295.1. GTDB lineage: Bacteria > Planctomycetota > B129-G9 > B129-G9 > B129-G9 > B129-G9. The sequence goes on along the minus strand of JAUXGI010000075.1, from coordinate 1,292 downwards.
AGGCAGACCATGAAACGACTGGCGTTGCTGCTGCTTGTCACAGCGGTTCTTTGTTCCGACTGCGGAGGCGGTGGAACGGGCGGCAGCCCTGCCGCCGGCAACTACAAGATAACGCGGGAGGTAATGGACACCATCGTGACCATTACGGTCGTCGCGGACGAAGGCTCACGGGACTCCGCCGAGGCCGCGGTCAGGAAGGCATTCGACGCCATCTATGAGGTGGACCGCCTGATGAGCGCCTACAGGGAAGAGGGCGAGGTCTCAGAAATCAACCGCGACGCCTTCGACCGGCCCGTGAAGGTCAGCGACCTGACCTTCAATGCCATAAAGAGGTCGGTAGAAATCTCGCGCGAAACGGACGGCGCTTTCGACATAACCGTAGGGCCACTCGTGCGCCCGTGGCGGGCCGCGGAGGAAGCCGGCACCCTTCCCGCTGAGGAGACAATCAAGGCAACGCTGAAGAAGGTGGGCGGCGCCGACAATATACTGCTGAACGAGGAGGAAAAGACGGTGCGATTTCTCGTGGAAGGTATGCGGATAGACCTCGGCGGCATCGCCAAGGGAATAGCGGTTGACAGGGCGGTCGAGGTCCTGCGCGCTGAGGGCATAAAGGGCGCCGTGGTGGACGCGGGCGGAGACCTGGCGGCAACAGGCAGGGACAAGGACGGGGTTAAGTGGGTGGTCGGCGTACGGAACTTCTTCCGTCGCAAGGGCCACATCGAGCGCCTGGCGCTGGAAGACAAGGCGGTCGCCACGTCAGGCGATTACGAGCGCTTCTACGAAATCGACGGGGTGCGATACTCGCACATCATCGACCCTCGCACCGGCCTGCCCGTCCAAGGTGCGGCGAGCGTTTCCGTAATCGCGCCGGACTGCGCCACCGCCGACGCGCTGGCTACAGCGGCCGGCGTGCTCGGTCCCTCACGTGCGATGGCGCTGGTGGAAGATGGCCGCATGTTCGCCGGATGCGAAATACTCTTCGCGTCGTACACGCACGGATTCCCCGACCACCTGGCTCCCGCCGCCGAATAATACCTGACCCGCACCGCTCGCAATCCGCCTCAGGTGGATTGCCTGTTGTGCTGACGGGGGTCAGACCCTTTCCCGCCCCGCCTTGCGGGGTCTTTTACTTTCGGTTTGCATGACTTCGGGAACGGATCCCGCTGTCAGGAAGCGCGAGAGGAAAAGGCAGCCGAAGGCTGCTCCTCAGCGTCTGACCCCCTCGCTAAAGCCCTCACACGGTATTCAACCCATAGCGTTAAGGTTGACGGTGTACTGCAGCCGCAAATCGG
>JAUXGI010000275.1 GCA_030622295.1 Planctomycetota bacterium | reverse complement strand
TGGCTACGATCCGACTTTTCGACATGATTGCCAGCAAGGCGCGTGTCGACCTGCTGAATTTCGTGCCGATCATCCATTTCGGCAGCCCCAAGATAGAAGGCTTCAACGCCCTTTTCAAAAGACTCATGGACGTGGTCGTTTCGGCCGTCGTGCTCATCCTGCTCTCACCCCTGTTCATAGCGGCGGCGGGGGCAATATGGATTGACTCGCGGGGGTTTCCGCTCTTCAGGCAGGAGCGCGTGGGTCAGGGTAGGCGGCCTTTCAGGATTTACAAATTCCGCACTATGCACAATGGCGCGCACAACGGTTCGAAACTCACCAGGCGCGACGACCCGCGCATCACACGCGTCGGGAAATTCCTGCGGCGATACTCGCTCGATGAACTGCCGCAACTCATAAACGTCCTGACGGGCGACATGAGTCTGGTCGGCCCCAGGCCCGTCATACCGTACGTCGTTGAGAAGTTTAACGACCTGGAGCGGATGACGCTGAACGTGCGGCCTGGAATGACGGGACTGGCCCAGGTTTCAGAGCGTGACGAATTGGGTTTCCTCGAGAAAAGCCTTCTCAATATTTATTACGTCAAGAACTATTCACTCCTGCTCGACGCAAAAATCCTCATCAAGACCTTCTTCACAGTTCTGTCCCGCGTCGGCACGAACGGCACCCGCATCGACTAACACGGAAGTAATACGTCCAGTATTACGCACACCAACAGCACGGCGCTTACGATGCCGTTTATCGTAAAAAATGCCGTGTTTATTCTTGAGAGGTCGTTCGGCCATACAATCATGTGCTCGAAAAAAAGCAGCGCCGCAATCACAACTACGCCGATGGCGAAAATCAGGCCGAGTGACGAGGCGGCGGCCGGAAGCGCGATAAGGCATACCATGGTTCCCGCGTGGAGGGCGGCCGAGAGATGTAGAGACTTTCTTATTCCAATTGATTTTGGTATGGAGTGAAGCGAAGCCTCAGCGTCGGTGCCACAGTCCTGACAGGCATAAATGATATCGAATCCGGCCACCCACAGCAGCACCGCGCCCGCCATGAGCGCAGGGATTTCAAGTGACGCGAAAGAACCCAGCACGCCTATCCACGCCCCAATCGGCGCCAGCGCCAGCGCGAACCCGAGGAAAAAGTGCGTCAGCGGCGTGAAGCGCTTCGTCAGAGAATACCCCAGAACCACTGCAAGGACAAGCGGCGACAGGGCCAGCGACAGCGTGTTGAGAAGAGCGGCGAATATTATGAACGCGGCGGACATGCAGACGACAAAGGCCCAGGCCGCGGTCTTTGATATCCTGCCCGAGACGAGAGCGCGGCCCGACGTGCGAGGGTTGACGGCGTCGCAGCGGATATCCACGATGCGGTTGAACATCATCGCGGCGCTCCGCGCGGCGAACATCGCTGCAATTATCAGGATGAGTTTTTCAATTATGAAAGGGAGTGTCGCATCCGCCCTTTCAGCGAAGGCCAGTGTCGCCCCCGCTATCGCGAACGGCATCGCGAAGATGGCGTGCGCGACCTTGATTTCAGACAGATAGAGTCGAACGGTCCTGAACATTTGCGGCGAGCAGCGTTGAAAGGGTAATCACCGGCCCCACCTGCGAACAAGCGAGTTTTCCACGCCGAATGCGTCGAGCACGCGGGATACAATGAAATCGACCATGTCATCGACAGACCGGGGACCATGGTAAAAGCCCGGGCTGGCCGGCAGTATTATTGCGCCCGCCCGTGCGAGGCGCAGCATGTTTTCCAGGTGTATCGCGCTGAGGGGGGATTCCCTCGGGACAAGCACCAGCGTCCGGCGCTCTTTCAGCGTTACGTCGGCCGTGCGGTGTATCAGGTTGTCGCCGTGGCCCGATGCTATAGCGCCCAGCGTCGACATCGAGCACGGCACTATGGCCATGCCGTCCACAGGAAAACTGCCGCTCGCAGGCGGCGCCTCCGCACAATGAGGCGAAACATATTTAACGTCCTTTACGCCCGCAAACTTGCCCAGGTCGGGATTGTCCCGCTCCAGATTCATCCCGAGTTCATTGCGGATTATCACCCTTGCCGCGTCGGATATGCTCACCCACAGTTCCACCCCTTCCGCGGCGAGCGCCTGGAGAGTCCTGCGGCCGTAAACGGCGCCGCTTGCGCCTGTGATTGCCAGGATGATTCTCTTGTTCACCTGCCTGCTTCTCCCGGCGGCCCCTGGCCGCTCTTATACTTTCGGTTTGCATGACCTCGGAAATAATGTCCGAGAAGAGAGGGCGCGAAAGGAAAAGACAGCCGAAGGCTGCCCCTGGCCGCTCTTATACTTTTCCTCCTGCGTAGTTTCAGGGTTGACCCCAAGAACACGAACGGCAAAAGTACAAAAACCCCGCGAAGCGGGGCCTTCTGCCATTTCCTCCTTCTGCCATTTCTTTTGTTGATTTTTCACGCCCGGCGATGTCTAATAATGCTGCTTATTTCCTCTGATGTCCGGTGTCCGATGTCTGCTGTCCCTACACAAGGAGCGAATCATGGCAGAGAAAATGGAAGTCTATTGCGTGAAGTGCAAGGCGAAGAAGACTATTGCCGAGTATGAGATCGTGACCACGAAGAACAACCGCAAAATGGCGAAGGGCAAATGCCCCGACTGCGGCACGGGCGTGAACAAGTTCCTGCCGAAGTAATCCAGGCGTCCGGATTGAAGGCCCTGAGGCGTCTGTTGTGACAATCGCGACAGGCGCCGGTGCGCGCGGAGATAGAGACGAACCGTCGTTTCTTATCTGCGCCCGTCCATGGTTCGAGGGGGGGCGGCGTCTTTCCGCAAAACGCGCGCGAAAGCCGCAGGGTCTTCACGCGGTTGATGATTAACTGGAAGATGGGCTGGCGGAGTAAGCAGGCCAATGATTGACGTCACGTGCCCGCATTGCGGCAAGCGTTACGAGTTCGAACATTCCCGTCTGGGCACAACGGAGACGTGCTCCCAGTGCGGTTCAACGTTCACGGTATCCCTCCCCGACGGGCAGCCCGGCTACGCGCCGCCGACGGTGGGGCCTCCGCAGCATTACGCTCCGTACTATCCGCC
>JAUXGI010000316.1 GCA_030622295.1 Planctomycetota bacterium | reverse complement strand
TCTTGTGCAGATTGAAGTGAAGGGCGTCCGCGCCGAAGTCCGCCGGACGGGTGATTCCCATGATGGCGTTGAGGTTCGCCCCGTCGACGTAAAGCAGCGCTCCCTCGTCATGGAGAATCCTCGCGATTTCCTGCACCTGGTCTTCAAAGAGACCCAGCGTGTTCGGATTGGTGAGCATCAGCACGGCGGTCGTTTCATCGGTATGCTTTTTCAGGTCTTCAAGGTCAACAAGTCCGCGGTCATTGGATTTTATCTGCACCGTCTCGAAACCCGCATAAATACTGCTGGCGGGGTTGGTGCCGTGCGCGGAGTCCGGGATGAGCGCCTTCGTGCGGCGGCCGCGGTTCTCGTCCAGGAACGCCTTCATCACCAGCAGGGCCGCCAACTCCCCGTGCGCGCCCGCCGCGGGCTGCAGCGACACTGCATCCATCCCCGAAATCTCCTTGAAGTATTCCTGGAGGTTATACATTACCTCCAGGATACCCTGCGAGGACCCCTCGGGCTGATACGGGTGCAGGCGGGTGAAGTGCGGGTGCGCGGCAGCCACCTCGTTTATCTTCGGGTTGTACTTCATCGTGCACGAACCGAGCGGGTAGAAGACGGTATCCACGCCGACGTTCCTGGCGCTCACATTGGTATAGTGCCGCACGATGTCGAGTTCGCCCACCTCCGGCAGTTCCAGTTCGTCCCTGCGAAGACAGCCGGCGGGGATGTAGTCCTCGGGCTTTTTCTCGGGCACGTCCGAGGGCGGCAGCGTATAGCCGCGCCTGCCGGGACGCGAGTGTTCGAAAATCAGTTTCATTCAACCTCTCCAAGGGCCTCAACGAGCATGTCGATTTCTTCCCTGGTGTTGCACTCGGTTACGGCGACCAGCAGCGTGTTCTTTTCATCTTCGAAGAATCTGCCGCAGTCGAGGCCGCCTATGATGTCGCGTTTTATCAGGGCGTCGTTGATTTCCGCCGCCGGTTTCGGGCACGTGACCGCGAACTCCTTGAAGAACGGCGCACGGAACCTCATGGAGTATCCTTCGACCTTGCATATCTGCTCGGCGGCGTAGTGCGCCCTCTGGAAACAGAGGTTTGCAACCTGCTTCAGGCCGCCCCTCCCCATGGTGGCCAGGTAAATCGCCGCGCGAAGCGCGCAAAGCGCATGGTTGGTACAGATATTTGAGGTGGCCTTCTCGCGGCGGATGTGCTGTTCGCGTGTCTGGAAGGTGAGGACAAATCCCCGGTTGCCTTCCGCATCAGTGGTCATGCCCGCTATTCGGCCGGGCATCTTTCGCGTGTAGTCGGCGCGCGCACCCATGAAGCCCAGGTGAGGCCCGCCGTAAGACAGGGGCATGCCCAGGGCCTGGCCTTCACCCACGACGATATCCGCCTCATACCGGCCCGGTGCTTCGAGCAGCCCCAGCGATATCGGGTCGACGACGGCGACCGCCAGCGCTCCGCTCTCGTGTGCAGCCCTGACGATCTCGGGGCCGTTCTCAATGCACCCGAAGAAGTTGGGCGACTGAAAGGCGACGCACACGGTATCGTCGTCAAGCATGCCCTTGAGCCTTTCCGGCGGAGCCGTGCCTTCCTCCAGATCCATCGCCTCTATCTTCACGTCAAGGTTTGCCGAGTAGGTGTAAAGTGTCTGGAGATACTCTGGGTGTATGCCTTTGGACACGAGGACGCGCTTGCGCTTTTTCGCCACGGCGCGCGCCAGGTATACCGCCTCCACGAGTGCGGTCGCGCCGTCGTAAAGCGAAGCCTGCGAGATTTCGGTGCCGGTGAGTTGCGCGATGAGCGTCTGGTACTCGAAGATGCCCTGCAGGACTCCCTGGCTGGCTTCGGCCTGGTAGGGCGTATAGGCGGTGTAGAACTCTGCGCGTCCCGCCAGGTGGTCGACAACCGCGGGAATGAAATGGTTGTACACGCCCGCCCCCAGGAAAGACACGTAGTCCCCCACCGTCCGATTCTTCGACGCAAGCGACTCGATGTGCCGCAGGAGTTCCAGCTCGGACATCTGCGAGGGAAGGTTCAGGTCGCCCTTCACGCGCACCCCGGCGGGAATATCCTTGAAAAGGTCCTCAATTGAGGAGACGCCGATTGTCTCCAGCATCTCCTTGACTTCGCGTTCGGTGTTCTGGATGTACGGCATGATGCCTCCGAAATTGCAAATGACCGGCGTATCGTGAACCGCCGCCCGGTTTTTTGTCCACCGCCAAGACGCCAAGAAAGTGTCAGGCTGCGAGGGGGTCAGACGCTGAGGAGCCCCGCAAGGCGGGGCGGGAAGGGTCTGACTCCCCGAGCCTGCTCTCCCGTGGTGAGAAATGCGGGCTAGTGACCTGCTTCTTCCTCGGCCTCTGCGTGCCTGGCGTAATCCTTCGCGTCCATCAGGTTGTCGAGTTCGGAGGGGTCGCTCATCTTAATCTTGATTATCCACCCCTCACGGTAGCAATCCCTGGAGATGGTCTCGACGTCGTCGGCGACAACCTGATTGACTTCAACGACCTCGCCGCTGACCGGCGCGTTGATTTCGACAACGGCCTTCACCGATTCCACCTCCGCGAAACTCTCGTTCCGGGCGACGGTGTCGCCCACTTCCGGCATGTCAATGAATACCAGGTCGCTCAGGTGCGTCACCGCGAACTCGGTCAGCCCCGTGGTTACGATGTCTCCTTCCACCCTTGAAGTCGGAGGCCAAGCG
>JAUXGI010000072.1 GCA_030622295.1 Planctomycetota bacterium | reverse complement strand
GGGCCGCTGCGACGGCGAGTTCAACGAGGTCGGCGCGCGCACGGGCGATGTTGCGGGTGCGCTCGTCCTCAATGGAAGCGGCGATGTCGGCCAGATGTTCCGCCGGCGCTGCGGTCTGTTGCCTCACTCGTTCGCTCTCTTCCTGATAGGCGGCATGCCTGCCTTCCTCCCGGCCTTCAGCCAGGCCGGCGGCGAGTCCCTTTTCAAAGCCCCGTTTCTCGGCATCGGCCCTCACGGTCTGGGCCTGCTCACGGATGCGGGTCATGGCAGCCTTTGCCTGGGTCAGAATTTCCTGCGCGAGTGCGCGGATTTCGGCGGCGTCCTGTTCGGCCAGGGCGATTATGTGACGGCGTTCCTGCTCGATGTCGCGCATGCTGAAAGCGCGCAGACTTCGCGCACCGCCCGCTTCGGAGTCCTTGATGAGTTTAGACGACGATGCCATCCTCGCCTCCGCGTCCCTGTATGATTGCCTCGCCGCTTTCTTCCAGGCGGCGCACGATATCCACGATGTTCTGTTGTGCGGCCTCCACGTCGGTTATCCGCACGGGGCCCATGTATTCCATTTCTTCCTTGATGAGGGAGGATGCGCGCTCCGACATGTTGTTGAATATCTTGTCTTTCAACTCGTCGGATGCCGTCTTCAGCGACAGGGCCAGTTCGTGGTTGTCCACTTCCTTGAGCATGGCCTGGATGCCCTTGTCGTTGACCATGATGAGGTCTTCGAAGATGAACATCAGGCGGCGCACCTGTTCGACGAGTTCGGGGTCTTCATCCTCGAGGTTTTCCAGGATATTTTTTTCGGTGGCACGGTCGGCCCAGTTGAGGATCTCCGCGAGACGCTCAACGCCGCCGACGTCCTGCAATTCGGAGGTAACGAGGTTTGACAGCCTCGACTGCAGGGCGCTCTCCACCTCCGCTATAACTTCGGGGTCGGTCTGCTCCATGTTGGCAACCCGCTTGACCACCTCAATCTGCTTGCGCGGAGGGAGGCCGGCCAGTATTTCACTGGCCTTGTTGGGTGGAAGATACGAGATGATGAGCGAGATTGTCTGCGGGTGTTCTTCCTGTATGAAGGTCAGGAGGTTTTCACTTTCCGCTTTCCTGAGGAAAGAGAAAGGCACCTGCTGGACGGATTCTTCCACGACGCACAGTATTTCGTCGCACTCCCGCTTGGAGAGGGACTTCTCCAGAAGGTCCTTCGCATAGGCCACTCCGCCCTGCGCGACGTATCGCGACGCCACGTTCAGATGGTAGAACTCTTCCATGATTTGGTCACGCTCTTCCTTCGTGGCGTCTTTGAGTCTGGCAATTTCTATGCTGACCTTTTCTATCTCGTCGCGCGATAGTTTGCTCATTACCCTGGCGGCGAGTTCCTGGTCAAGGGTAAGCAGCAATACCGCCGCCTTGCGGATGCCTGACGCGGCCTGTTTTTTCTGTTCGACCATCCTCAATCCTCCTTGCCTATCCAGGACCTCAGCAGGTTTGCGGCGCTTTCGGGATTCTCCTCGACCATATCATGCACGCGATCCTTGACCTGCACGGCCTTCAGTTCGCTCTCGTCCATCTTGTCCATTTCCGATATGAAATCCTTCCTTTCCTTTTCGACTTCCTGTTCTATCCTCTCCTCAATCTCTTCGATGGGTATCTGTTGCTGCTTGGGTATGTTGCGTTTAATCAGAGAGGCAACAAGGATGAGCGCCAGCAGCGCAAAGGCCGCCACGGCGGCCTTGCCCAGCAGAGGCTGGGAATACTCCCAGAACGATTCGCCGAACGAGACCTCCGCCAGCTCGGGCGGTTCGAAGTAATGCTTGGCTGCAACGTAGACCCTCTCGTCCGCATCGGAAGAGTTGCTCAGACCCACGACTCGCTTGATGTCTTCCTTGATGTTGGCGATATTGCTCTGAACGATTTTCTCGCGCTCCTCGGGGTCCTCTGGAGGTTCCCCGCCCGACACCGGTATGGCCAGGTATTTATACGGAATGTTTACGGCCACCGTCTTTGTATCGAATTCCCCGGGATACTGGTTTATGAGTTTGATGGTCTCGTTGAATCTGTCGAACTGATGCACTGTGGTGGATTTGCTGCTGGAGAGAGAGGCGGCGGTCGGTCTGCCGCCTCCGCTGACGGACAGGCCGCCCATGTTGACCCCCGTGCCCTCTCCGACGTTGGGCGAAACTCCCACTTCCCCTCCGGTCGGCTGAGACCCTCCGGTCATGACTTCCTCATGAGCCTTGAAGGTCGGTTCCTCGATATTCGGATAAGTGGATGTCCTCTCCTCTATTTTCTTCCAGTTTATTTCCGGATAGACGGCCACACCCATGCCCGGGTACGGATACCTTTCGTAAATTTTTTCTTCGAAGTACTCGCTGATTTTCCTGGTGACTTCCAGCCTGTCGTTCCCGTCGGGCATGCTGTCGTCCCTGTGCCTGGCACGGTAGGTCTTGCCTCTGTAATCGGACACGCGCACGTCCTCCAGGCGCAGTCCCTTTATCGCCCCCGACACGGTGCCGGCGATTGCGTTCACCGTATCGCGGCTCAGGCGATCCACGCCGGGCTTCAGTTCCACGGTAACGAAAGCCGTCGCCTTGACGAGGTCGTTGCGCATGAATTTGAGATTGTCGCCGGGGTTGATGCCCACGGACGCACGCTTGACCTCCTTGAAGTGAGCAATGATGGCGGACAGTTGCTTCTCGCGGGCGACGATGAACTTCCTGTCGCGCAGGGCGTCGGTCTCCAGAATGTTCGGCTCAAAAAGGCTGGAGAACCAGTCCTGTTCCTTGTAAACATACGGGTCTTCCATGAACATCGCGGCAAGGCGCTCACGGTCCTCCGCACGCACCTTGATGACGCCGCCCTCAATCTTGAACTCCTCCGCGGCGAGTTTCTTTGCCACGTAGGACTGCTGGTCCGGTTCAAGCGGCTTGTAGAAGAGGTCCACGTAGCCTCCGGTGCCGCCGGCAGTGTTGATTGCAATGAGAATTACGAAACTGACGACGACGACGCCCGCCAGCAGGATTACGCTCAGCCGCTGTGTGGGTGTGAGTTTCCCCATAATCACGCGCACCTGCGCCGTAAACTGCGCCAGTGATTCCTTGAATTTCATGATGCCCCTCTCTCTTCAATATCAGCATAAGAAACCGGCACGGGCGGCATACCCGGGCCGCTTCTATATCTGCATCCTTTCAATTTCCTTCCAGGCATCCACAAGTTTGTTGCGGATTTGCATGAGCGCCTTGAATGCCTGGTCGGCCTTTTCCACCGCCACCAGCACCTCCGCAACGTTCTCGGTCTTGCCCGTAGCCAGGGCTTCAACCGCGTTATCCTTGTCCAGGATGAGGTCGTTGACTTCTCCGATTTTCTCCATCAATACGTCCTTGAACGACCGTCCGGCGGGCTCGGCCTTCGGCGTATTGCCGATGCCCGGATGTCCGCCGCCGGGCCCTGCGGGCCTCATCCCCGGGCCGAAGTTCGCGTTTATCTGATTAGCCATGTGTCTCTCCGCCTGATTGCAGACACGCCTGTGCGGGCGTGGTTACGCTATTATCCTGAACGACGTCGCAATGATGCTCTTGGTGGCGTCCATTGCGGTAACGTTGGCCTCGTAGGCGCGTGTGGCCTCCAGCATGTCCACCATCTCGACTATCGGGTTCACGTTCGACATCAGCACGTAACCCTCCGCGTTTGCGTACGGGTGGTCGGGGTCGTGGACCTTGCGGAATTCGCTCATCTCATCGACAACCTTCGCCACGGTAACGCCCTCCTGCAGACCGACGCTCGAGCCCAGTTCGAAGACCACGCGCTTGCGGCGGTAGGGCGTCATTTCGCCGTCCGGCCCCCGCACGTAGGAGTCCGCATTGGCCAGGTTGTTTGCTATCACCCTCATCCGGGTGCGCTCGGAGTTCAATGCGGAGGCGCTGATGTCCATCGCCGAAAACATGGTCTTCTCCGTAAACTGTTCAAGTCGACCGGGTCTGTACCGACATCGGTGACATTCACCGAAAAGTCTGTTTTACTTGACAATCTTCTCCGATATCGCCGTGTTCAGCATGTTGAACTCTTTGACGAGTATCTGCACCATCACGTTGTGCAGCAGCGTGTTCTTGGACAGTTCCGCCATTTCCCTGTCGATGTTCACGTTGTTGCCGTCGTGTCTCAGGAATCCGCCGTTGCGAAGCGGCTCTATGAGCGGTCGCGCGGTCACCCCGCCCAGAGCGTTGGGAGTTATGTTCCTGCTCGCTTGAAACTGAAAGACGCGCGGATTGGTCTTCTCGCGGTGGTCGATGGCCTTTTGGAGTTGCGCCTGGAACTCCGCCACGGGCAGTTCACGACGCCGGTAGTAGGGCGTGTCGATGTTGGCGATGTTGTTGGCCAAGACGCGGTTGCGCTGCTCGCAGAAGGAGATGACCTTCTCGAGCACCGGTATCGAGCCCTGATCGAACATCGCTTTGAAATACATCCCTGTCCTCCGTTCACACTGTTACGGCGGAGCGGCCACGCCCGACACTCAAGAGAGGCAAACGCTGTGCCACCCGTCCCGTGCTTCGCAGACGATTTCCCCTCTCTCTCGTGTTTGTGTAAGCCTAATGCTGAACATATATTGACTCCTTCGCCTTTGACTCCCTTTGCAGAGAAGGCACAGCGTTGCCGCTTTCATCATGCAATTTCTTCCTCACGCAGGCATTTTCTGCCGCGCAGGTCTCAGGTTCCACTTCTTCATCTTGTCGCGCAACGTCCTGACGCCTATGCCGAGGACCTCTGCGCTTCGTTTCTGATGCCAGCCGAATCGTCCCAGCGTGGCGAGAATCAGCCGGCGTTCCATCTCTTCCACGGTCGTTATCTCAAGTTCGCCCTCGGACGAGAGCATCCGCGAGCCGTCAAGCGAAGGCGATACGTCGCCCGCCTCTATTGTGTTCCCCCGCACAAGCACGACCGCGCGCTCTATCACGTTTTTCAGTTCACGGACGTTGCCCGGCCAGTGGTACTCTTGCAGTTTCCTGATTGCGTCGGGAGTCAGGCCCCTGATTTTTTTGCCCAGGGTCCTATTGTACTCCTCAATGAAGTGGTCGACCAGACAGGTTATGTCCTCAATGTGTTCGCGCAGCGGAGGCACGCGCAGGGGGAGAACGTTGAGCCTGAAGTAGAGGTCCTCGCGGAACTTTCCCTCCCTGACCGCCTTTGTCAAGTCCCGGTTCGTGGTGGCGATGACGCGCACGTCCGCCCTGCGGGTATCGCTGCTGCCGACGCGCTCGAACTCGCGCTCCTGCAGGACGCGGAGCAACTTCGCCTGCAGGCCGATGTCTATCTCGCTGACCTCGTCCAGCAGCAACGTGCCGCCCTGGGCCAGTTCGAAGCGGCCCCTGCGCATCCTGTCGGCTCCGGTGAAGGCGCCTTTCTCATGGCCGAACAGTTCGCTCTCAAGCAGCCCCGCGGACAGCGCCGCACAATTGACCGCGAGAAACGGCCTGGCCGCGCGAGGGCTCTTCGCGTGCAGCGTGCGCGCGATAACCTCCTTGCCCGTGCCGCTCTCGCCGTAGAGAAAGACGGTTGAGGATGCGGCCGCGGCGACCTTCTCCACATCCGCAAGCAGATACTTCATGGCCTCGCTGTCGCCGACTATGAGGGATGTCGGCCCCTCGTCGGCCACGCGCGTGCGCAGGTACTCGTTCTCGGCCACAAGCGCTCGACGCTCCACGGCGTTGCGCACGACCACCTCGATTTCATCGGGCTCGAACGGCTTCTTGATGTAGTCGAAGGCGCCCCGTTTCATGGCCTGAACGGCCGTCTCCACGGTGCCGAACGCGGTGATGACGACGACCGGAACATCGGACGCAATCTGCTTGCAGCGCTCCAGAACGTCTATACCGGACATGCCGGGCATCTTGAGGTCGGTGATGACGGCGTCCACGCCGCCTTCGAGGAATGATTCAATCGCGTCTTTGCCGTTGCCGAATGCGCGGACGCAGTAGTCCGCGCGCTGCAGGGACTCCTGCAAAGACTCGCGCATCAGGTCCTGGTCGTCGATGACAAGGATGGTTTTTTTGTCCATGGAACCCCTCTCGCAGAGACTGATTTATCTCAAGTTGACCGGGTTTGCGCCAATCCGCCTCACACCGCGTGGCCATCGACGGTCACAACCGCGGCCCGCCTGTCGCACGGGGCGGGTTTGGGGAGCGTAACTTCGAAGACCGCCCCTCCC
>JAUXGI010000050.1 GCA_030622295.1 Planctomycetota bacterium | reverse complement strand
TCGCACAATTACCGCGGAGGCGTGAGACATCTGTATCATCGCCTCATATTTCTTGCTGGCGGCGAAGGTGGCATCCCCCTGGCGAGAGTTGCATACGTCCGCCACGCCGGTGATGACAGTGTCCGGGTCGCCCACCACCTCGCCGTCGACCAGGGCGGCAAGTTCACCTACAGTCTTTTGCACTTCTCAATCCTCAATGGCATTCGGAACGTCACTCGGCCGCAAGAAGTTTCTTCACGTCTTCGGTGATGTCGTCCACGCTGTCGTCCACGTGCAGTATGGGCCGAATATCTATCATGTAACGGTGGGACATCAGGTTGCCTTCGCGCCTGGCGATTCCCCAGGTTTCTTCGTCGATGTCGCCGTGTTTCCAGAAAACCAGGTTGATGCCTTTCTCTGAGGCGTATTTTCTGATTGAGGCGACGATGTCCTTGTAAACTTCCTCGAGATTCTGCATCTGCATCTGCTTGACTTTTGCTTCAAACTGCCGCCACCGAACCGCCAGTTCACGTTCCCTGGATACTATTTCCATCTCTTCTTTCCACCACTGCGTGCTGTCCCTGGGCATTCTTTCCTGCTTTTGCTTCCTCTCCTCGATGGCGTCCTGTACCGTTTCGAGTATGTTTTTCCGCCGGTTTATGAAGTCCATGCGGCGTTTCTTCAGGTCCGCGGTCTTCTTGTAATAGGTTATCAGTTCTTCCAGGTCCACGAGCGCCGCCCTGGGACGGGACGCCAGTTCTTTCTCGAGCGCCGCCACGCGCTCTTCCAGCGTTTTCTCGCGCTGCGCACAGTGTGTAACCCCGGGAAACAGGCCCGACAGCGCCAGCGCGACAACCGCCCCGGTGATGGTCATGATTATCAAACCATGTCGAGACATCACGATTCTCCCAAGTCGAAGGGAATAATACGAAACGCGCCACAGCGCGTCTTTTTCAGCATTGACAGTAATGTTATGTCAGCATTGAACCTGCGGGTTAAGACGCTTTGGGGATGTGCGACCGGGGGTCAGACCCCTCCCGTCGCTTCGCTCCTCCTCAGCGTCTGCCCCCCTCGCAGGGCCCTGCGTGCGGCGACCCCCGCATATTATAACACAATTTCAGAAATTGGTACCTATGGTGAAGGAAACAACCTCTTCGTTGTCATCGGCGCCGGACCTGATGGGGAATCCGAAGTCGAGTGCAATGGGTATGGGTATCTGCGGACTGAAGATGCGTATCCCGAAGCCGACGGACGCGCGCATGTTGCCGAAGTCGGCGCTGTCCTTGTTCACCGTGCCGAAGTCGAAGAAGAGGACTCCGCGGATTGCCTCTCCGGCGAGAGGGAAGGAGTACTCCATGCTTCCGAAGAGCACGGAGTCGCCCCCGACCGGGTCGCCCTGGCTCATGGGGCCGACCCCTCGATAGCCAAAGCCGCGCAGGTTGTTCGCGCCTCCCAGGAAGAACCTTTCGTATATCGGAGAATCGCCGGAGATGAAGCCTATTTCGCCTTCCAGTTTTATGATGTGCCTGTGGCCGGCGTCGTCTTCGTAGACCGTGCGATACCGGGTTGAGCCGAAGACGAATTTCACCAGGTCGAAGTCTCCGAAGACAGGCTCGACCGATGCGAACGACCTGTAGCCGGCGTATGGTTTGAAGAAGCGGTCTATCTTGCGGGTGTCTTTGCTCAGTGTTGTTCTAACGGCCAGCAGGCTGTTGGAACCCTCGACGTCCTTGACGTCCCGGGGCGCGAAGAAATGGACATTGGCCACTCTTACCTGCTCCAGCCTGAAATTAAGCCCCAGGCTGTATTGTTTCGGCAGTCGTCTGCCGAGGCCCATGTTGAAGCCCCGACGCTCTTCGTCGAAGGACTCGCGTTCACGGTCCCACATGTAGAGGCTCAGGCCCATCGAGGTGGGCGTGCCGAAGAGGTACGGCTCCGAGAAATTTATGCTGTAGCGGCTGAATTCCGTGCCGGGCTGGGCCGAGATGGAGAGATACTGCCCCGCGCCGAGAAATGCCGTCCGGTCCACAAACATGTCCTTGAGGTCTTTCGGCAGGTCCGCGATATCGAAGTTGGGCCGGATAAGGGAGACGTCTCCCAGTACGCCTTCGTTGGAGGATACCGCCACGCCGAAACGAATCCGGCCGAAACTCTCGCTTTCCAGGACCTCGACGTAGACGTCGCGGACACGGCGGCCGTTCTCTATGCGCTCTTCCTTCCTGGGGGCGATTTGCACATTGACTTCCCGGAAGTAGCGGTCCTGGTAGCCGCCCAACCTGAACAGGCGCGCCCTGCTGGCCTCGATTTCCGACATGTTGAACTTCTCGCCCGGCGCGAAGGACAACTCCCTGCGGAGCACCTTGTCCTGCGTGTAGGTGTTGCCCCGGATGTATATGTTGCCTACGTAGACCTCCTGGTTCTCGGTAATGTGAAAGTGGAGGTCGACGATGGGTTCGTCCCTGTGGTAGACGATTGTGGGCTTGTCGGCGGTCTCGCTCACCAGGGCGTCGATGTACGCCATCTCGGCATACATCTTCTTGATGGTCGCCAGATCCGCCACGTAGTCCGATACCCTGAAAGGCCCCTTCTCTTTGAGCCGCAGGCGCGATTCTATCTCCTGTTCCGTGAAATAGCGCACTCCCTTGAAGGAAATCCTGCCCACGTGGAACAGTTCATGCTCTTCGATGTACACCGTAATGTACATCTCCGTGCGCGATTCGTTGTATTCCACCTTCCCTATGCCCACGATGGCGTTGAGGTAGCCTTCCGAGCGATAGAACTTCGCTATTCTTTCTATGTCTTCCTTGAGTATGCTCTCGCTGTATACCCCTTTGGCCAGCAGTCCGAAGAACTTCCTCGGTTTCGTGTTCATCAGTTTCATCAGTTTCTTGTCGGAGTAGTGATAGTTGCCGGTGAAACTCACCCTGCGCACTCTCACCAGCGGCCCCTCTTCCACCTCGAACAGCACGACGCCGTTCTTGTGGCCTTCCACGGGCGTGGAAACACTGACGAACAGGTGGCCTTCCTCGCGGTAGAGCGATTCTATCCTGCGGGCGTCCTGGTGGATTACGGGCAGGCTGAGCGGCTGGCCGATGCGTGTGTGAACCACACTCGTTACCCTCCCGGCATCGAGCGCTTTCAGGCCGATGAACTTGACGGTACGGACCTCGATGTTCTCCTCGACCTCGATTATGAGACGTACCTGTCCGCGAGCGACCGGCTGTTCACTGTAGCGAAAGCGAAAGAGTATCTTGGCCTCCTGCAGGTCGGTCAGGACCCTGGTGATGGCGACTTGATTGCAGACCGTGCCGGTGGCCTCGATGATCTTCTCTCGTATCATGTCCGCGTAAATGGCCCGGGCGTAATGGTCCTTGTCGATGTACGTGCCCCAGCGGACGACACAGATTTCTACTATGGTATCTCCCTCTGCAGCGAGTGCAGGACCGGAAACAAGGGCAAACGCTCCCGCAAGGAGCAGGACTGGAATTATGATATCTTTTTTTCTCATCCCCGTACTCCGCTTTCGGGATATTGACTGCATCGGAATCGCCGGCCGCGTTCGCCCGGGCCGGACCTGGTTCAGCCCCCCGGTTCAGAAGGGCACGACCGCCTGGGCGCGTTCATGGTCCGACTGGCGCACGCCCTCATCCGGCCGTCGCGCCAGGTTGGCGAACCTCATGTGCTGGCTGATGAACGCCAGGTGTGCTGCGCCCGTCGGCCCGTTGCGCTGCTTTGCTATTATCACCTCGGCCTTGCCCTTTGCCGCCTCATCCTCCGGCTTGTAATATTCCTCGCGGTAGAGCAGCATGATGACGTCGGCATCCTGCTCCAGAGCGCCGCTCTCGCGCAGGTCGCTCATGCGGGGGCGGTTGCCTTCGCGGGCCTCGACGGCGCGGCTCAATTGTGCGCATGCCAGTACGGGTATCTTCAACTCCCTGGCAAGGCCCTTGAGCGAGCGGGATATCTCGGCGATTTCCTGCTGGCGGTTCTCGGCACGCCGGCGATTGCCGAAATGCGGCACGCTCATCAACTGGATATAGTCGACGATGAGCAGTTGGATATCGTACTTTGATTTCAGCCGCCTGGCCTTTGCGCGCACGTCAAGCGGCGTCATTCCGGGCGAGTCGTCGATGATTATCGGCGCTTCGTTCAGCGCGCCGCACGCTATGCCCAGCCGCGTGTACTGCTCCTTGCTGAGCGTGCCGGTGCGCATCCGGTGGGCGTCCACGCGCGTGTGCATGCACAACAGATTCTGTACGATCTGCTCCTTGGCCATTTCCATGCTGAATATGGCCACCGGGTGCTTTTCCCGTACCGCCATGTGCTCGGCTATGTTCAGCGCGAAACTGGTCTTGCCCATTGAGGGCCTGCCGGCCACTATTATCAGTTGCGCGGGCTGCAGGCCGCTGGTCAGATTGTCAATATCGGTAAACCCCGTCGGTATGCCCATCACGTGGCCCTCGGAGTCCGCCCAACTTTCTATCCGCTCCACGGTGAGTTGCAGGATGTCCTTTATGTGTATTACCTCGGAGCCGACTTTTTTCTGCGCTATCTCAAAGATCAGGTGCTCGGCCTTGTCCAGCAAATCGTCCGAAACCTCGGACTGGTCGTAGGAGTCTTTCAGGATTTGTGTGGCGACTCGTATGAGACTGCGCGCAATCGCCTTTTCGCGGACGATGTGCGCATAGTGCACGCCGTGAGCCGATGAAGGCACGCTACTCATCAACTCCGCCAGATACTGGAATCCGCCGACCTCCTCCAGATGCCCCCGCTGCGCCAGATTCTCCCTGAGTATTATGGAATCAATCGGGCGGTTGTGGTCATAAAGGTCTACCAGTGCGTCGTATATGAGTTGATGGGCGCTCTTGTA
Organism: Planctomycetota bacterium; assembly: GCA_030622295.1. Classification (GTDB taxonomy): domain Bacteria; phylum Planctomycetota; class B129-G9; order B129-G9; family B129-G9; genus B129-G9. The sequence continues at coordinate 2,393 of JAUXGI010000050.1, read as the reverse complement.
GAAGCAGTCGCCGTCCAGAATCTGGACCACTTCGCCCGCAAAATCCCTGTCAAGGATCATCGAGCCGATAACGCCGACCTCGGCCTCAATGCTGTGTGGAGGCACCCGGTCGGCGCCCGGCGCCACGGAATCTGATGACATGTTTACCCCCCTCGCAAAGCGCATCAAGCCGCATTCTTGCAGACCGTGCGCATTTTCCGTCAGGATTACTTCAGAAACAAAAGCATGGGCAATTTCACAACCGGGAATGCTATCAGGCCGCCCCCCCGGTTTCAAGCATTTTTTGCCTCGCGCAGGCACTCCGACAGGATAAGTTCAGGCCAAAACCGCTGTCCGCACGTTATATTATTTGCATGTATGCCGTATGCGCATGTTTTCGGCCTTCATTTTGTTTGACGGTTTGTCAGAGGGCTGTTATTATTCCCCAAACTTGATTCCCGCGAAAGCGGGTTGTCCATGACACCAGCAAAGGAGAGTCAATCATGTCAGCATTCACCAGTATCAGGAAGATGAGCGTTATGGCAATATTGGTATCGGCGCTTGTGATCCTTCCCCTGGGGAAGGCGGCCTACGCGCCGCCCCCGGACGCCGCCAGTCCCGCCGAGATTAGAACGTTAGTGGACCGGGCGAGCCACTTTCTCAAGGAAGGCCGCTTTCAGGACGCGCTTATCATAGCCGACTCGGTCCTGGAAAGCGATGAGGATAATGTCGCAGCACACCAGATAAGAGCCGAGATTTCTGCCTTGTGGCTTGTGGAGTATCACAAGGAGATACTCGAGGAAAGCAAGAAATTGCTGACGGAGGCTCAGATTCCTGAAATCGTGACCTTCATGGAGCAAATGGAGGCGGGCAAGACGGACGAGGCCATTGAGGCGATAAGGGCGGCAATCCGGAAGGATCCGGAAGATGCCAGCGGGCGCAGGAGCCTCTATCATTATGTCCTTTCCCGCGCCTATGCCAAGCAGGGCAAGGTGGGCCTCGCGATAAATGAACTCCGGGACGCCGTGGGTTGGAACCACGACTTTGAGCAGGCCTATTACGAACTCGCGAATGCTTACCTGCAACTGGGAAACAGCGACCTTGCAACGCGGCTGAGCGACATCCTGCTCGCCATGACCCGGAACAGGCCCAACCTGGAATGGCACTTGCTCAGGGCAACGATGGCGGCCCGCACGGGTCGGACGTCCTTCGCGAAGATTCGTGCCGCCCAGGTAATCAACAGACTGGAAGACAAAGAGAAGGGCAGGATTCTCGGCATGGCTTACTCTGTGCTGGCCGCGGCGAACTATGCCGACTATCAGAGATTGCCGGAGAAAGAAGAGCTGACGGAATTGCTGAAGGATGCCCGCGAGGCGCTTGATGCCGCGCGAAAAGAGACCGACACGCAGAAGAAAATCGACGCGCTGGAGGACGCGTTCGGCAAGGCAAGGCTCTTTGTGGTGGACGCCGAAATCATCGAGGAACCGGCGGGCGCAATTGTCAAGGCGAGAGATGAAAAAAATGCCGGGGAAAAGGCCAAACTGGCCGAAGATGCTGTCGGACCTCTGGGCAAACTGCTTGAGGACATCCTGGCGCAGAAGGAAAAGGCGCTTGAAGATTTCAAGGAATGTGCGGAAAAGGCCGTAAAGGCCGATGAACTTCAGGCCGAGCCTCACATATTACTTGCCGGATACTACAGTCGCAGGAACCAGGAAGGCGACCTGGAAAAGGCCGCCGGTTATTATGAAGAGTATATCGAACGCCGCGAACAGGCCCAGAATCACCGTTACATACTCGGCCTTGTTCGGTTGTTGCAAGGCAGGACGGATGTTGCCGGGAAGATATTCAGCGGGATAAAGAACGACAAAGGAGAGAAGCATGAACTCGCTTACGTTGGAGAGGCGCTGTTGGCCGGCCTTCAAGGCAATGCCGGCGTTGCCAGACAGGCCTGCGAGGCCCTGGTTGCCTTGCGGGAAAAGAATGACCGCGCCGATTGGTCCATGCTTGAACTAATGCTCGCGCACATCTGCTATGCTCAGGGAAAGCCCGCCGACGCAAAGCCGCACATCGAGATAGGCGCACCCGCTCTGGGGGGGCTGATCATAACGGATGACACCGACTACGCCGCCCTGCTCGGCACCGCCGACCCGAAGGCTGTCGGGATACTGAACTTTGCGATTGCACTGTCGAATGCGGGCCTGACCGAGCAGGCGCTTGAGCAATGTGCGAGGTTCCTCAAAGCCGCTCCCGACAGCGTAGCCGGCAGATTCTTCGAGTTCATGTTGCTGCTCTCAAGACGGGAGCATCTCAAGGAAGTCAAAGGGAAGATAGAGGGCCTTAAGAAGGCGTTTGCCGCGAGGGACCCCAAGAACGTGTCGCCTTGTTTCGCCGTGGCAGCCTACTATAACGCCATG
>JAUXGI010000284.1 GCA_030622295.1 Planctomycetota bacterium | reverse complement strand
TCCCCGGCGAGTTCCCCGTCAACGAGATTGCGGTCGTGATACTCGCGCAGTTCCCGCAGTACCGGCTCCAACGACTCCAGTCTCCATCCCTTCCGGTCGGCGCCGGCCACCACCACGTTGCCTTCTGCATCCCTCACGATGCGCAGTTCGTACTCATCCACCAGCGCCACCCCCCTGCGGGTTTCATCTTCAGACGCAAAGGCGGGTATCTTGCACTCCGGCAGGACGAACTTCGCAGTAACCATGAAGAATATGAGCAGCAGAAACACCACGTCTATCATCGGCGTCAGTTGCAACTCAATCGAGGAATCGGCCCTGTTTCGTCGTCGCTTCTTCATTCGGTTCGTCCGGTTGCTCGGGGGTTGACCGCGAAACTCACCTTCTCCACACCGGCCTCCCTGCACGTTCTGTGGACTTTGCGAACGTACCGGTATTCCACAAGCCCGTCGGCGCGTATCACCACCTCTCCGTCCGGGTAAATCCTGCGAAACATGCTCACCTTCCGCAACAGTTCATCCATATCCGCTCCGGACATCGGGTCATACACCACCCCCTGGTGCGTGCAAATAGTCCCGGCCCCGGTCCCCGGCTCCGCAAATCTGATGTTGATGACAAGCCTGTGCAGGACGTCAACGCTTTCCATGGGGTCGGCGTTCCGCGCGTACCCCAGGCTCAGTATGTCCGACTCGGCGCTCTTGAACTTTGATGCCACCAGAAAAAACACTATCAGCAGCATGACGACGTCAATCATCGGCGTCATGTTCAATCGGATGCCTTCCAGTTTTCCGGCTCGTCTCTTCATCTCGCCGTCCTTCTTCCGCACAGTGCTCTGAACCCCGGGTTCGCGGTTCTCATCTTTCTCTCCGCTTTGCTCCGGTGGTTGCTTCTTCGCCGTGGTGTTCGTGGAAACGCTCAAACATGTCCGCACAGACGGCGCGCAACTCCGCCACAATGCCCGCCAGGCGATTGCGGAAATAGAAGAAGAAACTCATTGCCGGAATCGCTATCGTCAGCCCGAACAGCGTCGTCCACAGCGCGTTCTCTATGCCGGCGGCCAGTTGCGACGGCTGGGGATTGGGCGTACCCGCTATGACGCCGAAGGCCATCACCATGCCCACGACGGTCCCCAGCAGACCGAGCATCGGCGAGATAGTGCCGATGAGGTTCAGCCAGGATATCCGGTTCTCCATGTGCACGGCCTCCTCGTCCACCTTGTCGTCCACCGCCGCCACGGCGGCCTGGTAACCGTCCCTGAGGGCCCTGTTCAGCCCCGCCCCCACGACGTTGGTCAGGTGCGTGGGAGTGGTCCTGCAGAAGTCCATCAATTCGTCGTAGGCCTTCTTGTCCAGCATGTCGCTCATCCGGTCTATCACCTGCAGGGGCATGATGCTGCCCGGGTTGAACTGGAGGAAATAGAAGATGACGAGCGCAATCACCGAAATGCTCAGCAGCGCCTGCAGTCCGTAGATTACATAAGTAATTATCTGCCCCACCACCGACCCGGACGCGGTCCCGTCCGCCTGCGCCAGCGCCGGCGACGTGAGGCATGCCATCACGAAGACAACCAGTAAAACAGCGATAAATGTGTGTTGAGCGCGCATCGTATTAAAACTCCTACGCAGACATGCACAGGGAAATCCGTTTGTCGGTCGACGATTCTATCCGGGCATCTCCGACAGCATCTTTGAGCCGAGTTTTTGCCACAGGTCGCTTTCGGCGTAACGCCGCCCCATAATCTCCAGCAGTTCCCGCGCGAGACGGAACTCACCGCGTTCCTTCATCATCAGCGCGGTCCTGCAAAGGGCGTTCAGGCTCTCGGCCTCCGCGCCGGCTGTTGCAGGATAGAGGATAACTATGCGAAGATACGACAGGGCCGCCTCGTCAAGCCGCTCTTCGCGGGCAGGGTCGTCTCGAGCGGTCGCGAGCGCCCGCTCGTAGTAGTGGCCGCCCATGACGAAATACGCGGCCACCACCAGCCTGTCTCGGGCGGCATCGCTAATATCCGAGGCCAGGATTCTTTTTATCAACTCTCCGGCATCCTTGACCGACTCTGCGTCGTCTCCCCCTTCCATGCGGGTTGCGGCCAGTTCACACCACGACGCCCGGATTAGCGCCTCAAGGGCGACTTCATCAACCCGGTGCGCCTCGGCGGCAATTGCGCGCAATTGCCCGGCTGCCTTCTTCATGGCATCGGCATCGTCGGCGGTCAGGCAGTTCACCGAGGTCTCGCCCAGTCGTGCCCGCCGCAGCCAGAGTTCGCGCGCCTTCGCGTGCTCCTCTGCCTCAAAATCGCCGGCGGCGGCCTCGGCAAGCGCGGCGTACGCGGCCCTGGCCTTTCCCGCCGCCGCCGCGCGCTCGTCTCTGTCTTTCGTAATTTCGGCAATCTTCATGGCACAACGCGCCACGGCAAGCATGGCATCGTGTTTGAACTTCGTATCGGGAACCTCCCTGAGAAGGCGGGCGTAAACGTCTGAGGCATCCTGCAACGCCGCCGTGTCGCCGGCGGGTTCGGCGAGGATTCGCCTGCATTCAGCAAGGTGGTAGAGAGCGTACTGCTTAATCCACGGCCTGTCTTCTCCGGCGTTGTATTCTTTCAACGCCTGCTCCAGATTCGCGCTCGCTGTCCGCCACCTGCTGCGCTTTCTGTTGACCATCGCCAGGTCGTATGCATCCGGAACGTCGCCGTAAATAACTCTCAGCACGCTCGACTGGGGCAGCGCGGCCACCTTGCCGTCGATGATGCGCATCGTACTGACGTTCAGCCAGGTCTCCCCTGTCACCACGTATTCGTCGAGTAAATCTCCCCTGGGCAGCAGCACAATCAGGTCGGGCTTCACGGCGCTCAACGCGGGTGAGGCACACGCGAAAACAACCGCGACGCACACGGCGGCGGATATGTGAAGTTTCATGCGATTCCGTATCAACATAGACTGCGATTCCACGGCTCGGGGAGTCAGCCGCCCTCGCACCTGCGGCGAATCAGCGCTGCTCAATCTC
>JAUXGI010000295.1 GCA_030622295.1 Planctomycetota bacterium | reverse complement strand
TTGACCGGCGTGCGGCGCGACCTCCCTGCCGCCAATGATTAGTGTTCGCCCGTCCGGCGCGGCGATGAGGATTTTCACCGGCGGAGCGACGACCCTGTAAACTATCGCGTCGTCAAATCGCCGGACTTCTTCCAGCAGGCCCGGCGACCAATGCGCAATCTGCTCCGGCGTCCACAGAAACGTCATGTCCGACCCCTTGCTCACAAAGGATTGCAGAACGGGATTCGGCGGGAAGGGGTCGCGTGTATGGACGATGACGTATTTCACGCCGTAGCCGGCGAGCCGCCGGACATACCGGCGGAATAACGCACTTCCTTTCCTGTCCGCAAATGAATCGCCGAACAGCGCGCGCGCTTCCTCTATATCAAAATGCTCCTTCAGGTCGGCCGCCTGGTCCAGCCGGTCGTTGCTCAGCAGGCGCTTGCCGTGAATTCTCTGAAAGAAGCGGTCATAATTCGTGAAGCGCGAAGTCGGAATCTCGGTAACGATGAAATCGCCGTCCTGTCCCGCAAGCCATCGGTAGACTTCGGGAACTTTGCTCACGTCGGTCACATGCTTCGACGGAACGTATGCGAAGTCAAACAGGACAAGCGCGAGCACCGGCAGGAGCACGAAGGCCCATCGCGTCTTTTTCGCTATCGCGTCGCACCCGAGCCCGGCGAGCACACAGAGCGACATTGCCGTCAGCACGCCAAGCCTTGCGTAAGCACGGAATATCGGCACGATTGCATGCGCCGGTCTCGCGAGGGGCTCAAGCGATAACGCAAAGGCCGTTGCACACAGCACGCCGAAGAAAAGCGCGACGAAGGATTTGCGCGAATCTCCCGACAGCCACGCAACAAATCCAGCCGCCGCAAGAAGCAGGACGCCCCCGCCCACGTAGATTGTCTTTTCGTGAACAAATTGCGGCGCGGGCAGCGCGCCGCCCCACGCGGGATGATTCGACGCCGGACGGACATAATCCAGGGGCGAAGCGGCCAGCGCCGCGGCGGCCCCTGCGCTGCGCCGGTAGGCGGGCATCGCCGGCCAGAGCGGCTCCTTCCCCTCGACGCTTCGCCGGGCAATCGGCAGCACCCACGGCAGAACGATTCCGATGCCGACAAGCAGCGCGACGAGGCCGCAAAGGATTTCACGCAGGGCCGGACGCTCTCTTTCTTTCAGTTTCCACGCAACAGAGACTATCAGGAAAAGCAGCGTCACAAGAACCATGAATCCGCCGTACCAGAAGTTCTCCAGCGTCACCAGCGCGAACGCCGCACCACACATGACCGCGCGAAGCAGGGTCGGCCTCCCGCGGAGTCGCAAAAGCGCCAGCACGTACAACGGCATCCACTGTATCGCCGCCAGGGTAAGGTGCTGACATGAATGCCAGACGTGATAGGGGCACAGCATGAACGCAACGCCCGCAATAAAGGCCGCCATGCGACTTGTGCCGAAGTGACGCACAAGGAAGTACATCGTTGCGCCGCTGAGAAAAAACGACGCGAGGAGAAGAAAGTTGAACGCAAATACTTCACCGCCGACAGTTGTAAGCGCCAGGCCGGTCCAGCGCCATGTCGGCTGGATGGCGAGTTGCGAAAGATCCTTCCCCACGGGCGCGTCGATGAGCGGGCACCCCCGCCAGTCAAGGTTGCTGTCTCCCGCGTATTCGTACCACCAGTTCATCCAGATGTGGTCGAATGTGTCGCCGGGATAGCCGAAGACGACGCCGCTCATATTGATTACAACGGGCCATGTGGCGACAACCGTCAGCAGCAGAAAGCCGAGAAGGGCGAGGATGTCGCGCCGCCCCAACCGTCTATTTATCCTGTTTGATGTCATTGCTCGACATGAAATCCTTAATCAGCGCCTGCCGGTCACGGCCCGCGGCGAGGTTCCTTGCCTCGCGCGCCAGCGCCGTGCGGCGGTCATCGTCCTCAAGAAGCGCCAGAATCTTTTCAGCCAGCGTGACATGGTCTCCGACCCCCGCGACCAACATCCCGGCGTCATAGATGCCGCGATATGCGTCAAGATCATACGCGACGACCGGCAGTCCGCACGCCATGCCCTCGAGTATCGCCAGCGCGAAACTTTCCTCGCGTGACGGGTGGACCATTATCCGCGCGGCCTTGAGCAGGGCGTACTTCTCCAGCCCTTTTCTCGGGCCCTGGAATGACACGTTCTTCTCGACGTAAAGACTCTTCGCCAGCGACCTCATGCTCTCGACGTATCGCCCCTCGCCGTGGCCGACCAGGAGCAGTTTCGCACCGGGACGTTTCCCGACGACCAGTGACCACGCCCGCAACAGGTCTTCTATGCCCTTGCGCGGGTGGATTGCTCCCAGGTATATCGCTTCGCACGTGGTCTCGCCCGGCGCAATCGAGGCAATTTCTCGCGCGTCGACACCGACCGGAAAAACACGCACGGCGGTACGTTCTTCAACGGAGCCGCGCAACTCCCCGGCGTCCGCCTCGTTCAGCACGAAGACACAATCGGCCGCGGCACGGATGAACCTCAGCGACAGGCGCTGCCCCAGGAAGGTAAGCGTCCTGCGAAGCGCAGTGCGCGGTGAACGGAGAAGGTCCCTGACTCCGGGCATCCTTACCAGCAGGTACAGCCCGGCGTACCAGCGCGCCTGGGGACATCTCCGTTTCAGCCTGTATGCGGGCAGCACATCATAGATGAAATCGGACGCCGAGTAAATCACCGCAGGCTCGCCGGGGAGTTTGAGCCAGAGCCCGTCGAGCGAGCGCTTCAGATACGTAAGCAGGGGCCGCCTGCCGGCGTCGCCGGCGACGTACTCGACGCTTTCGCCGCAAAGGCCGGACCAGATTGCGGGTGTGTGGGCAGTGCAGACCTGTTTCACATGCAGCCCCTCTTTCGTCCAGTACCTGCACAGCGCCACGGCGATGACCTCGCCGCCGCTCATCTCGTCCGGGC
>JAUXGI010000270.1 GCA_030622295.1 Planctomycetota bacterium | reverse complement strand
TCTCCTCAAGATGGCTGCTGTATTTCTCATAAAAAGATTCAGCCCAAAAGAGGAAAGGCGCAGAGACTGGTTCAATCCAGCAGTCTTATCCCCCCAATGTAGAGACTATGTGTCTTGTTTTCCTCCGGGTCTACGTTGAACGCGAACTGGATGCGGACGTTGTTAATGTGCGTGCGTTCCCGCCCTACTCCTCCTGTACGGCCGAAGTCATCAAAGGCGACCTGGATTCTGCCCGGTGAGTCGAATACCTTGCGGTAAGTGATTGCGCCGCAGGTAACCGTTATGGTGACGCTGGTGTTGCGCGGGACCTTGAGGCCGAATTCGATGCCTGAAAAGTCGTCGCACTTGCGCGGCGGCTTTACGGGCAGATTGAACCCGTAGGAGATTTTTTTTATCCCGCTCCGCTTGTCTGCGTTGAGCACGACCTGCAGGCCGTTTTCGCTGAGTCTGTAGTAATACTTTACGTTTGCGCCGGCGCTCAGATAATTCCTGTCGTCGAATACCAGGTGCGGATATTTCCGCGTTACGTCTTCTTCCCTGTCGCTGCTCTTGATATAGAATATCCTTGAGCGCCACGTGCGCTCGGCCTTCACGTACTCTCTGCGCGTCTCCTTCGTGCGCCGCGATTCATAGCCGAATTCACTTTCCGGGAATCGCCTCGCGAGTTCCGCCAGAAGTTTGTCCGCCTCGGCAAACTTCTCCGCCTCGATGAACGCCTCGATTATGTCAATGTCGTTCCTGGCGCTGTTCCTGGCCAGGGCCTTTACGTTCTCGACGGCCTTTTCGATTTCACCTTCCATGCCTTCAATCTGTTTGAGTTCCCCCGGACTGTTGCGATACTTCTGAACCGCGCCCAGGAAGTTCTTCTGGTCTGCCAGGGCTTTCGCTTCCGCCTGAATCGTGGCCCAGAGTTCATCGAGTTTTACCCATGTGTTGTTGTATTGCATGTAGCCGGCGCGTTTGCGCATTTCAAGATATTTCGCGTCCAGGCCCGCGCGGTCCTTCAGGCTGCTGCGGGCAAGGGCCTGGTTCATGAGGTCGGACGGGTCCGCCTTGACCCTGTCCAGTTCGACAATCGCCTCCTCCAGTTTGCCCTCTTCGATTTTCTTCAGCGCCGCCTCGACAAGCGCGAATTTCTGCTTCACGAGTGCTTCCTCGATTGCGGCGTCGTGTGCGGCAAGCATATTTTGAACAGGGGCGGGACACTTGTTCAGAATCAGCCGCTTCGCTTCAGCCTTGATGGCGGCTTCGGGGTCGTCCTTGTAGAATTCAAACAGGAGATTGCCGGCGTTCGTCCCGTGTATTGCTCCGAGCATTTTGACCATTGCCTGTCGGAGCGGTATGCCCTCCTTCGCGGCGGCTGCCCCACGGGCCTGTCGGAGTTCCTCCGCGCCGTCGCCTGCGAGCAGATGGTCCGCCTCCGGCCCGAGCGCCGCGAGCGCGTTCAGCGCTTCCAGTTTCACGCCTGCGTCGGCGTGGTTCACCAGGCGGATGTAATGAACCGTGTACTCCTCCACCTTAAGGCTCGCGACATGCTTGAGGATACAAGTGAGGGCCGTCGTGCTCGACCCGGGATGGGCAAGGATTTCCAGTATCGGGTCGCCCGGGACCCTGTCACGCTTTTTCCAGAGCAGGGCTACGGCTTTCTTCGCTATGCCCGCGTCGGCGTCATGCACAAGCGGAACGACCGCGCGTACGCCGTAGTCGGAGTCGCAGCCGGAGAGAACCTGCAGCAGTTGTCTGCGCACCGTCACGTCCGGGTCTTTTGCAAGAGGCTCCATTGCGGCCACGGCCGCTTCCGAGCCGTAGCCCGCAAGGATTTCCAGCGACCTCAGACGGACCGAAACATCTTCATCCGCTATTCCCTTTTTCAGCAGGCTGAGAATGCTCTCCTCGGGTACGCCGAGCTTGACGGCAAGGCCAAGACATCTTATCTTGAATTTGCCGTTATGACGTTCGAAGGCTCCGTGGATACTGCTGAAGGCGCTCTCGCGCAGACCTTCCTTGTCGAACCTGGTCAACTGGTACCGCGCGGCCTCCGCGACCTCGTCGTCCGGGTCTCTCATGGCGTGGACGAGGCAATCGATTCCGCTGGTGTCCCTGTCATTGACGGCCCTGTCGGCAATCTGCCGCGCCGCCCTGATTTTCATGTGAGGCGACGTTCCCCCTTCCAACACGGCTATGAGTTCGTCCATGTTCATCGTGCCGTAATCTTTCACGTCCGGCCGGCCGGGAGGGGGATGTGCTGCATCAGGGGCGTTCATGAGGGCGAGGATTCCGAAGAACATCGCCGCTATCATTCCCAAACCGATGAGGGTGAGCACGAGGTTATGGCGCAGGGCGCTGAGGATGGATTGCTGGGCGGTTGTGGTTGCGGTTGCGGGAGCCTGTTCCATGCCGGCCTTTGCAGGCAACGACACCGGCTCGCCCTTTATGAGGGCCAAAAGTCTCTCATCGCCGATGTCGTCGCGATGCAGGGTCATATCGCTCTTGGTGCGAGGAACGAGACCTTGCTGCTGGTCCCCGGCCTGGAAGCTCTCTATATTGATGTTATAGACGATGTTGTCGCCCGTCTTCGCCGAATCCGAGACGAGGGGCAGGTTGGCGATTTCTCTCCTTATCCTCTCATACGATTCGTCGCCGGGCTGCGGTTTGCTGGGAACCGAGGAAGAGGGTTCGTCATCACTGACGAGTTCGCCGTGAACCGTAGCGCCCTGTTCCGGTACCGCCGGCTGTTCGCCCGGCTCAAGCAGTTCAAGCGAGAGCTGCGTGTCCGTGACTTCACTGGTAGTGGCGGGTCTGGTTTCCTCGGGGGAAACCCCGGCCTCGGCCTTCAGGATTGCGGTCACCGTCTTCGCAGAGAGGTAACCCTTTTCGAGTATTACATCGACGAGTCCCCTCTCGCCGCCGGATTCCTTCCGAATCGTTTCACACTCCCGGCATTGTTCGGGAGTGAGCAACTTGTTCCTTATGGCGATCTTGCAGAACAGCGCTTCTTCCCTGGTAGCCATGAGCGGTCTCCTGGCGGCCCTTGGCCGCTTTTGCACTTTCCGCGCTTGGTATCTTCGGGGACGGCCTCCGAGGTCATGCAAAC
>JAUXGI010000402.1 GCA_030622295.1 Planctomycetota bacterium | reverse complement strand
GGTGACAGTCACCATCTACGAGCTTGCCCCGATGAATCGGGGCCTCGCTCCGTAATGGTGACAGTCACCGTTCGCTTGCTCCTTAGCGTCTGACCCCCTCGGCGGGGACTGATTTGCTTGTTGGGACAGAGTGTTTCCTGCAAGACATTGTGAAATTTTGCTTATAGCCCTTGCGGGTACAGCCTTTGCTTTTGGACGACGTCCTACCTGGTGAGAAATGCGGGCTGAAAATGGTTTGTCACCACGGGACCATTCCGAGTATGCGGCCGAGCCTGTGTACCTGCCTGTCGGTCCAGCCATGCTTCTTGAGCAGTTCCTCGTAGTCAACGCCGCTGGGGTTGCCGCCCTTCAGCCAGTCGTGCACTTCCTGTGCCGAACCGCTCCCAATCCAGACGCGCAGCAGCCCGTCGTCGAGCGCCTGCTTCGTCGCGTCCATCGGGACACCGCCCGCCTCTCCCAGCAAGGCGACAACACCGTTGAACGGCTCATTCAGCACGGGAACCTGCGCGTAGGAGGCCAGCGCAGAAGCGGCAAAAAGAAGAACCAGGGCAAACATCGCCATAAAGATTCTTTTCCACAGCGAATGCCTGCAGCGGTCCCGCGAGCGCGGCCTCGCACCGCGCGCCTTTTGTCGGGTCTCCATCGCCCGTTCCTTTTTTTCAATGACGTTTTTCAACTTCCCGATGAACTCGTCCGAGACGCCGGGACAGCCGCGAGACGCGCCCGCCGACCGGCTCCTTTCGTCCTCATTCAAATTCAAAAGCGCGGCGTAGGACTTCAGGTTCCTGAAACACTGCGCAATCAGCGGCGCCGCTGCGCACAGGAAATCCAACTCCAAGCCCTCGCCTATTTCTTTCTTGTCCGAGGCGACGCTGATGAAGCCCTCGAGCGCGGCACCGTCGCCCGCCACGGATATTAAAGGGATAAGCGCGCCGCTGTCAAGGCCGGTGATGTTTATGCAGAGGCGTTCCGGGCCGGAACAGGCGGCCTTTGCGGGAGAAAGGAGTGAAATGCGCCGCCCCCCGCGCGCGTCCGGACGCCCCTCGGAGCAAATCACGGTAACTTCCGCGTGAAGCAGGGACGAGAGGAAATCTTCGACAGCGGCAAGGAAACGCCTGCGCCTGAGGGTTGAGATGCGGCAGTATAGGCGGGCCAGGTCCGAGGCGTGCGGGCCTTCCGGCGCTGCGAGTAGAATCTTTTCGCAACGCTCTATTCCAGCGCGAAGTTCGGAAATGATTCGCGTCGCGCCGCCGGTTTCGCTTGATTTCTGCCTGTTCAACGACATAATTATTCACCTGTATTCGTTGTTCAACAAGTTTCCTGATAACCCCTGCCAGTCCCCCTACAACACAGAGGAACCTCCGGGTTTCTGTATCTGGATGCCCGGCGGCACGGGTTCCGGCGTTATTGGAATAATCCGGCTGTATAGTGGCAGATATTATGCCGCCCCCTAAGTGTTGGCCTGTAAGGGGCTTCGGATTAGCCACCAGTGGCAAATCACCCCCTCGTCCATCTATTTTCTCAAAATCGACGGTTGCTTTGCGCAGGTCGATTCCCTATAATTCAGCCTGCGAATCTCGGCGCAGGGGACTGTCCCAAGCCCCGATGAGGCGAAGACCGAAATCGGGGCGCCGTGGACTGTCCCCTGC
>JAUXGI010000208.1 GCA_030622295.1 Planctomycetota bacterium | reverse complement strand
GCCCAGGCCATGAGCAAGAAGGCCGAGTCGTGGCGCAAATACAACGAAGCCGCCATAACGCAGATGTTCATAGACAAGATGCCGGAGCTGGCCCGCGCCATAGCCGAGCCGCTCAGCAAGACCGAGAAGATAATCATCATCAACTCAGGCGACGGTGCCGGCGCGAGCAAGATTACAAAAGACGTGGTAGATATAGTTGCCCAGATGCCGCCCATGATAGAAGCGCTGAGCGGCATTAAACTGGGCGACCTGCTGGCCCGCATCCCGGGCATGGAAAACAAGGGCAAAGGAGAAGAATAACAAGAGGAGTATGGAAGAGCGTTCCGCTTGTTCCGGTAGTCGCATGCCGCTTGCCGGGCGGCGTTCTGATATGCCCCGGTCGGAGGATGGCGGATTTGTCGAAAATCTGCCTAAGGACCGTAGTTTTGCTTGACGATATCACATTTAGAGGATATAATGCATGGAAGATAATGCCCCTGTTCTTGCAAGCCCAAGAACAGGAGAATTAACTCCCCACCATTGCACGTCCAATGGTGGGTTTTCTTTACCCGGCGGGAGCAGGCCATGAAAAAGGTGTGTATCTACATCGACGGTAGTAATTTTTATCACAGTCTGAGAGAAAACTGTCCACAACTGCGAAAAAGGTTCTCCTTCAAACGATTTGTCGCTAAACTTGTCGGCAACAGGGAACTGGTAAGAACTTATTATTACAACTGTCCCGTGCCCAAGGAACACGATCCCGAACATGCCAAAAGACAGCAGAAATTTTTCGACAGCCTCCGCTTCATCCCCTACTTTGAAGTCCGATATGGAAGGCTGGCCCGAAGGCCCCGGGAGTGCGCGAAATGTCGCCACACATCCAGTGTCCTGATAGAAAAAGGGGTTGATATACAAATCGCCACCGACATGCTTATGGGCGCGGTACGCAGTGCGTACGATATTGCCATTCTTGTCAGCGGTGACGGGGATTTCCAGCACGTGGTCCAGGCCGTCAAGGATTTGGACAAGCACGTTGAGATTGCTTACTTCAAACACAGCGTGGCCCAGGCCCTTATCACCGCCGGTGATGTCCTTGTTCCTTTGGACGAGCAATACATCTCTCAGTGTCTTACAGACACAACGACAAACGATTCCACCAGCAAGAAACATAAGCGGTAGACGAAGGAAAAGACGTCCAGGGGGTCCCCCGGTCGCACATCCCCAAAGCATCTTAACCCGCAGGTTCAATATTGGCACAATACCAGGTTGGCGCCCCCAACATCGGCGGATTTTCCGAGCATATCCCGTGTGAGTTGTTGCCGCCGCACGCCCCAGCCCCCATATATAGTGCCTTCGGGCAAAAAAATTTCCCTGAGTACGATGTGTGCGTTGCAATAGGGCGAAATGCGGGTAGAATCACACCGGGAACGGCGCGGATCGGCGAGGGGGTCAGACCCTTATCCCGCGCGTCTTAAAGGAACACTATGTCACGTAAACACAATGTAGGGGACGGACTTTTAGTCCGTCCCGGAACGGGCTGAAGCCCGTTCCCTACATTTTCCTGGTGAGAAATGCGGGCTACTAAATGTCCAATACCACTTGTGCCTGCCAGCCGGCAGGCGTGCGCCTGACGTGATACTTGTACATGGTGACCGCCTTCACGTCGACGCCCAAGACGTATTTCTCCGCATCAATCTTGTCGCCGGCGCATTCCGCCTGAATCCGCCCACCGGAAACCTCCATCGACTGCACGCGGAGCAACAGTTGTTCGGCGTCCTTGAGGAAGATTATCTCCCCGAGGAAATTGAACAGGAGCATCTCTTCATTTTCCGCTGAAATTGTAATCCGGCGTTTTACCCGGTTCTCGAGTGTGTCCGGGTCGGGCAGCATCACCTCCAGCGTCGCGTCCGCGCAGGCGACGAACACATCTTCGAGCGTCGCGCCCGTCGCGCGGAACGCCACGTCGGCCGTCGCAACATCGTCAAGATATTCGTAGTGCCCTCTGTTCATCATATAAACCGCCAAGTCGTTTATCCCGAGGTTCCGGGAGGGGCCAAGGACGCCAAGAATTCTAGCCTTTTACGTTGCCGATTGGTTCGAAGCGGACGACGCGACGGGTGAGTCCGGCCACTTCGGTGGCGAGGACCACGTCGTCTACGTCCTTGTACGCGCCGCCGGCCTCCTCGGCCAGACCGGGCATGGATACCGCCCTGACGTAAATGCCGCGGTTTCGCATGTCCTGCAGAATCTTCTCGCCACGGAACGTCCGCTTTGCCGCACGGCGGCTCATTACGCGGCCGCTGCCGTGGCAGGTGCTGAAGAATGTCTCCGCGCCGGTCTCCCGGCCGACAAGCAGATAGGAGCCCGTCTCCATGCTGCCGCCGATGATGACCGGCTGGCCGATGCGCTTGTAGGCCGCGGGCACGTCTTCCATGCCCGGGGCGAACGCGCGGGTGGCGCCCTTGCGGTGCACGAGCAGTTTCCGCTTTTCGCCGTTCACCTCGTGCGTTTCAATCTTGGCGGTGTTGTGCGACACGTCGTAGACCTGGTGCATGCCGAGGTCCTCGGCCCTGCTGCCGAAGACATCCGCGAATACCTCGCGTATCCTGTGGAGTATCACCTGCCGGTTGGCGAAGGCCATGTTCACGGCGCATTTCATCGCGGAGAAATACGCGCTGCCCTCCGGCGAATTCACCGGGGCGCAGGCGAGTTCGCGGTCGCGTATCGGTATGCCGTACTTGCTCGTCATCACGCCGAGGAATTTCCTGAGGTAGCCCGTGGCGACCTGGTGGCCGAAGCCGCGGCTGCCGCAGTGGAACATGACGACGACCTGGTCGGGCATGGTTATCCCCATGACCTCGGCGGCATCCCTGTCGTAGATGTTCTTCTCGCGGACGACCTGGATTTCGAGGTAGTGGTTGCCGGAGCCGAGAGTGCCGACCTGGTTGTGCCCGCGCTGGACGGCCTTGTCGCTCACGTCCTTCGAGTCGGCGCCCTCCAGGCAGCCCCTGTGCTCAGTGAGCTCGAGGTCCTCTTCCCAGCCATAGCCGCGCTCAACGCACCAGCGCGCGCCCTGCTCGACCAGGCGGCGGAATTCCCCGTGAGATGTCTTGAGCAGGCCCTTCCCCCCCACGCCCGCCGGGACGCGCCGGTAGAGTTGATTGATGAGTTCCTCGATGCGGGGCTTGACGTCCCTCTCGCGCAGGTTCGTCGTGACCAGTCTCATGCCGCAGTTGATGTCGAAGCCGATGCCGCCCGGGGAGATGACGCCGTCCTCGGCGTCGAAGGCCGCCACCCCGCCGATGGGAAAGCCGTAGCCCCAGTGGCCGTCGGGCATGCAGAACGCCGCGCGCACGATGCCCGGCAGCGTGGCGACGTTGCTCACCTGCTCGAACACGCCGTTCTCCATTTCGTTGATGAGGCGCTCCGTGCCGTATATAAGCGCGGGCACCAGCATGCCGTCCTTGTACGCGGGCGGCAGCATCCAGCACGCCTCGGAAATTCTCTGCAGTTCCTTCGGGATAGTCATATGCCGCCCCTTGGATGAAACCGTCCGGAAGTGAAGCAAAAGGGTCTAACCCTTTTTGCTTCATTTACTGCGCCTAAGAGCCTATCCGAATATCGTCTAATACTATGAGCAAACACATGTTCTACTTGAGTCGGGGAGTCATCCGCCTGAGGCGGATTCCCGTCGGGCCGTTCCACCTTGGGCGGACGGCCCTCCTCCTCAGCCCCTCCT
>JAUXGI010000384.1 GCA_030622295.1 Planctomycetota bacterium | reverse complement strand
GCAACCATAATAAAACCACGCGCCGTTTTTTGGAGGCTGTCCCCTTGGGGAGCGCGGAAAGGGTCTGACCCCCGTCAGCATCGCTCTCTCACGATGTTTTTCATTGACATTGCAGCCGGACGGCGTAGAATCATCAGCGATGGGAGAGGGCTGTTTCAGTCTGAGACAAGTGATATGCGGGTTTCCCCCGGTACAAAGGCCGGCTGGAGATGCGGGGAAAGGTTGAGCGGAGGGACTGACCCCTGTTCGGCCTTCATGCGTCTCGTCAACAACTCCGGCACATTCTTCCTCGATTCCGCACTTCCCAACACCCGCTTCGGCAGATACTCATTCATAGGCTGCAATCCATCCGTCACGCTCAGTTGTGAACTTGACAGGATTACCATAACACGCGAGGGGGCAAGGGAGACCTTTCGCGGGGACCCGTTCGACGCTCTTCGCAATATGATTGCGGAGTGTCGAAAAAGGTCGGGATTTGACAAACCCGGCCGCAAGGCCGACCTTTCGAAGAGCACCGAACACATCCCCTTCACCGGCGGCCTGGTCGGTTATCTGGGTTACGACCTGCGGCACCTTGTTGAAAGACTGCCCCAGGCCTCAAAGCGCGACCAGCGCTTTCCCGATATGTACCTTGCGTTCTACGACTGCGTCCTCTGCCATGACGGGATGCGCAAGGAATGGCACCTGTTCGGCGGGGGCGGTTCGGCGGACATATTGCGCAGAACGGCGGCACAGGCCGGAAAAACGAGGGAGCCCTACGCTACGGGCGGCATGCGGCCTTCACGACGGCCCACCGTTCAGAACGGCCGGATGCAATCGAGTTTTTCCAAACACGAATACCTGGCCGCCGTTCAGCGTATAATTGATTACATCGCGGCGGGTGACATATTTCAAGCGAACCTTTCCCAGCGTTTTGAGTGCGAGGTCGACGCCCCCGCCCCGGCGCTTTACGAGAGACTGAGGACGAGCAACCCCGCCCCGTTCGCGGCGTATATTGACGTGGGCGAAGGGCGATACGTTATGAGTTCTTCGCCGGAGCGGTTCCTGAAGGTCAACGGACGGCACGTCGAGACCCGCCCCATCAAGGGCACACGCCCGCGGCTGGAAGAGGCGCGGGCCGACGAGGCGATGCGGCGCGAACTGTTGAGCAGCGAAAAGGACGCCGCCGAACTGGCGATGATCGTCGACCTGGAACGCAACGACCTCGGGCGGGTGTGCGAGTTCGGCACGGTCAGGGTCGATGAGGCGCGAACGCTCGAAACGTACGCAACGGTTCATCACCTCGTCGCCACGGTCAGAGGCACAATGCGCGAGGGGTGCGACATCGTGGACCTTCTGCGCGCAACGTTCCCCGGCGGCTCCATAACAGGCGCGCCGAAGATTCGCGCGATGGAAATCATAGATGAACTTGAGCCGACGGCGCGAAGCGTTTATACCGGTGCAATCGGATACATCGGGCTGGACGGCCGGGCTGACTTGAACATCGCCATCAGGACTTTGCTGCTCGACGGGCGTCGCGCGACCTTCCAGGTGGGCGGCGGCATCGTTGCCGATTCAAAGCCTGAAGCGGAACACCGGGAGACGATTGACAAGGGCCTGGGCATAATGCGCGCGCTGGGGGTAAAATGCGACGGGAATCTTTAAGTGGTAATCCGAAAATTCTGGACGGTTAGCCGATACAACGACAAAACCACTTATTGGAACACAGAAAACACAGAAATTCGCAGAAAACCGCAGAAGGCCCCGCTTCGCGGGGTTTTTGTACTTTTGCCGTTCGTGTTCTCGGGGTCAACCCTGAAACTACGCAGGAGGAAAAGTACAAGAGCGGCCGAAGGCCGCCTTCTGCGTGTTCTGCGCTATTCTGCGGCTTCTGCGTTCTATGGTACAAGGGCCGCTACTTATTGGAGCCCGGAAATCCGTGGTTAAGTATGCAAGT
>JAUXGI010000015.1 GCA_030622295.1 Planctomycetota bacterium | reverse complement strand
ACGGGATGTAGGGAACGGCCTTTAGGCCGTTCCGGGACGGACTAAAGTCCGTCCCCTACATTGGAGCGACCGGGGGTCAGACCCTTTCCCGGCAGCCTTCGGCTGCTCTTGCATCCTCAGCGTCTGACCCCCTCGCCGCTCACGCGGGGCGTTTTCTTCTTCGGCGGCGGTGCTATACGTTCGCCTTTGGGAATGACGACTATGCCGCCCGAGCTGACGTACTTGAAGCAGCGCCTGTCCTCTTCGTGGTCATAACCGACGGTCGTGCCTTCCACCACCGGCACGTCAATGGCGGCAACCGTAACGTCCGCCTTCCCGTCCATGTGAAAGTTGAACATTTTCGCGCAGGCCGTATATGTGGTTGACTGCGAGTATCGGGCCTACATCTCGATCGCGGTGTGCTTGGGGTACTTCATTGCCAGGAGCATCGCCAGGTAGTCGCGCAGATGCCGCGTGATGAGGAACCTTTCCAGAACGGTCTTTTTCGCGGCGCGTCCCATTTCTTTCATTCGTTTCTCGCGTGTCAGGAGGTAGCGGCAGCGATACGCCGCTCCGTCCACCGAGTTTACCAGGTAGCCGTTTAAGCCCTCCGTTATCTGCGCGGTGATGCCCCCGACAGCGCCGGCGATGACGGGCCTTGCCTTCCACATCCCTTCGGTTACCGTCAGGCCGAATCCTTCCTTGACGGACTTCTGCATGATGATGGTCGCCGCTCTCTGAAGACAGTTTACCTTGTGATGGTTGTTTTCCCTGGACAGCATGAGGGCGTGAACGTCGGGGTGTTTGTCGGCCATTGCACGGACTTCTTCGTAAACCTGTGCGCCCTCCGGGTCGTCCGCGGCCTGTTCCCCCGCCAGCACGAGCTGGCAGTTGTAATGCTTTCGAACCATGAGGAACGCCTCGATTACGCCGATGGGGTCCTTGAAGCGATCGTACCGCGATACCTGCAGGATGACAGGCCTTTGCGGGTCGATGCCGTATCGCATCAGGGTTGTGCGTACCGTTTTGCGCGGAACCGGCCGATTCTTCACGCTGTGCGGGTCGATCGAGGGCGGTATGAGAAACTGCTTGTGCGGCAGTTGCTGGGCGAATGCGGAGATGTGAAAGACGCTCGCGTCGTACTGTTTCACCCACTCCCGCAGGTAGTGCCACAGTTTTCTGTCGGGCCGTGAGAGATCTATATGGCACCGCCATATCTTCGGCACCCCTTCGGGGATGTATTGCACCAGCGGACAGGGCTGCGGGTCGTGGACGATGACGTAGTCCACATCCATGTCTATCCTGTCGAGGTTGTCCCTATTGACCTGTTCGTAGTATCGTAATTCTTTCTCCGAGAAGTCGACCCGGTTGCCCTGGAGGGCGTTGTGCATTTTCTTTGTGGTGGCGAAAAAGGGCCGTGTGCCCTGAATCGTCTCCCATCGCATATCTATCCCCAGGCCGCGCGCAAGCGGCACCAGGCGTCCGAGAATCTCGACCACGCCACCGCCCTTCTTGGTGGAATTGATGTTCAGCATGCGCACGCCCTGCAGCCGCGCGGCCAGTTTGCGAATCAGCGCGACCACCGGCTCGCCGACCAGCGGCACATACGCCTCGATACCGTTTCGCGTGCTGTTTTTCACTCGGGGTCCCTCGGCAGATAATGGTTCAGGACGCGGATTATCTTGTTTCTGAGATCGTCCAAACTGAGGAAATAGAGGTCCCAACCGCGCAGTTGTTCCACCAGTCCCGGCAGGTTGAAGTTGTGCTCTATCCAGAATGAAATGTCGTCTATCTCTCCTTCCTGCCTGGTGAATGCTTCAAAATAGTGGTAGTAGATTGAACTCAGGTTGGCTTTTTTCAGGCCGTCGCGCAGTTCCCACAGGTTGTTGGCGCGGTATGCGCCGTCGAATGCGAGCGTGGTGCAGCCGTTAAAGTAGAACTCCCGTCCCTCCCGCACGACCTCCCGGCCGCCGTGATTCCACACGTGCTCGTCGATGATGCCCAGGATATCATCGCGGATTACGCCCATATCCTTGCACTCGAAGGGGGAGTAGTTCGCCAGCGCCTCGGCGACCACGAAATCGTTCAGAGAATAGGCCGCCCACTTGGCGAAGTCGTTGGGGTATTCCCATCGCTGGTGCCGCTGCCGCAGATGCGAGAGTATCATATGGTTGTATATCACGTTGTCATCAACCATCCTGATGCAAACCTGCATCTCACTCAGGCCGGCGGCTCTTATCCCCGTCGGGTTTTCCAGAGCGACACAATCCTTGAAAATGAATGGTTCTACGGTCATCCGGCAGGTCCTCACACCCTATTCGGTAAGGTCTCTCAGGAGTTGATAAACGGATTGGGGATTCGGAAGACGCCATGAAGCGGCGGTTCTGTTTCTTGGGCCGACAAACACGGCGCGTCCGTGTCTC
Source organism: Planctomycetota bacterium (assembly GCA_030622295.1). GTDB lineage: Bacteria > Planctomycetota > B129-G9 > B129-G9 > B129-G9 > B129-G9. The sequence continues at coordinate 8,333 of JAUXGI010000015.1, read as the reverse complement.
TCGGCATATTCTATCGCGCTATAGTCGGTCGTGTCGTCGCCGAAGTACATAACAGGCATCCGGCCTCCCATCTTCCGGTGGACATACGCAAGCGCGCGGCCCTTTGTAACGCCGGGCACGATAAACTCGATTACCTTTTTCATCGGCATTATCTCGATGCTTCTGCGAAAATTTTCCCGACATATTTTCCTTGCCCGTGCAAGTGCGACCGCGGCCTCGCGCGCCGGAACCCCCCTGTAATGCAGTGCAACGGACGCCATCTTGTTCTCAAGCCACAACATCCTATCGTGTGAGCACACTCCCGTCAGCATCGCCCGCAGGCAGTCAAGTTTGTGAAGTTTGCTCGCGGCAACCAGCAGGTGGTTTTCCCCATCGGGTTGCCTGACGACGGCGCCATGGTCGCCCACGGCCCAGCAGGGCGGAAGGCGAAGCATGAGGAGCAGGTCAGCGATAGTTCTGCCGCTTATGAATACGGGAAGGAATTCGTCGTGGGCGAGCAGGGCCCGGAGGACGGCTCTGCGCTCACGGCTAAGTCTGGCGTCACCGGGTCTCGAACATATCTCCACGAGAGTCCCGTCATAGTCCAGCCCCAACAGTATTCGGGATTTGCTTTTTCTTATGTATTGAAGTATTTTCCCCATGAAAAGACGACCAGCAGGCCGTCAACCAGTTATCTATGTCGTTTTTTTCCACGACGCGGCGCATGCGGCGCATCCTGTGTCGCCTGTCTTTTGGTGACATGGTCAGCGCCCGGTACAAGGCGTTGCTTATCTCCTCGGCACTATAAGGATTCACGAGCAGCGCGCCCGTCTTCAATTCACGGGCGGCGCCGGCAAATCTGGAAAGGATCAACACTCCGTCCTCATCGCTGTGGCTCGCCACGTATTCCTTGGCAACAAGGTTCATCCCATCCCTGAGCGGAGTCACAAGCCCTACATCAGCAGCGCGGTAGGTGGCCACAAGTTGTGCGAAAGGCACTGTTCGGAAGAAATAGTGTATCGGCGTCCAGGCCGTCGTGGAAAATCTGCCGTTTATTCTGCCTATCAACGATTCGATATCACTTCGTATTGCGCGATACTCCTTCACATTTTGACGACTTGGAACGGCTATCTGATAAAAGACGACTTTCTCCAGCAATTCCGGGTGTTCTTCAAGACAGTGTTCGATTGCATACAGGCGTTCCTTGATTCCCTTGGAATAGTCCAGCCTGTCAACGCCCAGCACCATTTTCTTTCCGGCACATCGCTTGCGCAGACGGTGTGTGTGCTTCCGGGCTTCGTCCGAACGAGAGACCGCATTGAAATGGTCAAAATCTATGCTTATCCCGTGCGCGTAAAGCCTGCATATTCTGTCTTCCCCGAACCGGATGAGTGAATTCGACCTGTCCGTCTTGCCAATACCCGCCCTTTGAACGGAGATAAGGAAGTTGGCGAGGTATTGCTTGTCATGGAATCCGACCGACGCGGCGTAGGTCACCCCCGCCATTATTTCGACGTGCCACGGAAGAACGGACAGAATTTCGTGATGCGGAAAGGGTATGTGTATAAAAAGGTGTGTTTTCAGGTCCGGCCTCATTCTGTGAACGTATTCGGGCACCAGAAGCAGGTGGTAATCTTGCAGCCAGATAAGGTCGTCAGGCCCGGCGAAATCCACAATTGCTTTTGCGAAGATGTGATTCACCTCTTTATAAGATTTCCACTGGTCGGCATTTATATCACACTTTTCGAAGAAGTAATGAAACAGAGGCCAGATGACGGAGTTTGCAAAACCTCTATAGTAGTTGCGAATTTCTCCCTCGCTCAACGGTATTTCGCCTATTACGTAGTTGCCTTCGAAACCCGGCGACTTCGCCTCTCCCGCATCGTAAAAGTTGACCTTGCGATTATGAACTTGTCTGGGGGTATCCCCCCCCCAACCCAGCCATACGCCCCCTGTTTTTCTAAGTACCGGATCCAGTGCGGTGACCAACCCTCCCGCGGACCGGACCCATTTGACCTTGCCCTTTTGGCGGATCTTTTTGAACGGTAATCGGTTGGAGACAACGACCAGGCGTTTGGCCCCCTTTGCGGAAAGCGAATCTGCGGAGTCCTCCATCATTCATCTCCTGATTTTGTGTTATCGGCTGTCGGTGTAACCGCAAAATGTCGGGGAGCAAGCGATCGTCTGGAGCCTTTTACAGCGTCTGGATGATTTGCGGACTGTATCTTGTATGAAATTGAATGTGAATGTGCCCCATTATATCAGGAGGCTCCGCATATTTCAAACGTGCAAGCAAAAAGTCCGGTGTCGGCGGCGGATGCGCGTCCTTGTCTCAAATATTTCGCGGGGCACTTATGGAGTGCGCTTTCTTTAGCGGTGCTATGCGCTCGCCCTTGGGTATCACTACGATTCCGCCCGGGCTGACGTGCTTGAAGCGGCGCCTGTCTTCTTCGGGGTCATAACCTATCACGGTCCCCTCCGGCACGCTCACACCCTTGTCAATGATTGCGCGCCGAACGCGGCAGTGCCTGCCTATCTCCACCCCATCGAAGAGTATCGATTCAAAAACGTACGAGTAAGAATTGATGCGGACATCCGGTCCGAGTACCGAGCCTTCGACCTTGCCGCCGCTGATTATACATCCCGGCGAAACGATGCTGTCCAGCGCCATGCCGCGCCTGCCGCCTTCCCGGGCGCTCTGGGCAAAGACGAACTTCGGCGGCGGCGATTCGCTGTGAAGCGTGCGTACCGGCCAATTGTGGTCGTAAAGATTGAACTGCGGCGAGATGTTGACCAGGTCCATGTTGGCTTCCCAGTATGCGTCAATAGCGCCCACATCGCGCCAGTACTTCGTCTCCTTCTTGTTCTCATCCTGAAAGACGTAGCCGTATACGCGGTAATCCCCCCCAATCATGGACGGGATGATGTCCTTTCCGAAGTCATGCCTGGAGGATTCATTCCGGGCGTTCTCCGCCAGCCTGTCGTACATGATGTCCGAACTGAAGATGTAGATTCCCATCGATACCAGGCAGCGCTTTGGATTTGAAGGCATGGGGCGAGGGTTCTTCGGTTTTTCCTGGAAGCCTATTATGCGGCTGTCCTTGTCTATCTGGATGATGCCGAAATTGCCGCCCTCTTCCACCGGCACGTCAATGGCGGCAACCGTAACGTCCGCCTTCCTGTCCATGTGAAAGTCGAACATCTTCGCGTAGTCCATCTTGTATACGTGGTCGCCCGCGAGTATCAGGCAATAGGGCTTCCCCACGGCCCGGATGCTGTAGAAGTTCTGATAGACCGCGTCGGCCGTTCCCCTGTACCATTCCGGCCCGATACGCTGCTGGGGGGGGACTACGTCTATGTACTGTCCGAGCGTGGACGGCAGGAAGTTCCACCCCCGTTTGATGTGCATTTCCAGCGAGCGCGACTTGTACTGCGTCAACACGAGAATCTGGCCCAGGCCTGAATTGATGCAGTTGCTCAGTGTAAAGTCAATTATCCGATAGGTCCCGCCGAAGGGCACGGCGGGCTTGGCCCTGTCGCGTGTGAGGGGGTGCAGCCTTTCACCCTTGCCGCCGGCCATTATTACCGTGAACAGGTTTTGGGCAGGCATATTCTTCCTCCTTTTCTCAAATACCGTACTAATGGATTTTAACGCTCGTATCGTTCCGCGCGGGTTCGCTCGCGTAAATCCTGTAATCCATCTCGTTGAAAAGGTTGTCCTTCGATTCGATATCCCTCAGCCAGTTTTCATCGATCCTGCCGGCCTTCAGTTCCTCGTACAATCGCGTGAAACGTGTTATGTGTTCCTTAAAGCGCTTCTTCGCATACGGGACCACGGTGTCGGTTGTAATTATAAAGGCCCAGTCGCTGCTTTCGGCCAGCATCAACTCCCGCGCCGCCTGGTTCAGCGCGCGCCGCACCAGGCCGTCGGCGTTCGGAAACTCGCTCGCCAGTTCCACCATCCTGTCCTCGGCCTCGTTCAGGTGCCGGTAGAGCCACTGGTTCGACGAGTTCAACCACACAAGGTTGTATCCTCCCGCCCCCCAGGTGCTCATCGCCGGCTCAAGAACCTGGTTGGTCTTGTATTCGTCAAGATATTCGCTGCAGGAAATGAGTTTGATTGTCTTCTGGTCGTGGTATATCTTGCGCATCAGGTAGTTGAGGAACATCGGCCCCTCGAACCACCAGTGGCCGAAGAGTTCCGCGTCGTACGGGGCGACGATTATCGGGCGCCGGTCCATCACCCCGGCCAGGTGCTCTATCTGCCGCTCGCGGTTGAACATGAAATTGCCCGCGTGCGTCGCCGCCGTCTCCAGGGCGGCCTTCACACTATAAGGCTGCTTGTCCGCCAGGTCCACCTGCCCGGTAATCCTGTAGTACTTGACGCCCAGGTTCCTGCGCACGCCGTCGGGATGGAGATGGGGCCTGACGTATTCGTAATCGCCGTCGTAGCCCAGGTCGCGGTAGAACTCGCGGTAGTTCGTGTCGCCGGGATAGCCCTCGCGGGCCGACCGGACCTGCCTGCTCGATTCCACGTCCCTGCCGAAGGCGGCCACGCCGTTGGAACAGTAGACCGGCGCGAACACGCCGTATTTTGGCCTCGGCTTGCCGAAAAGCACCCCGTGCGTATCAATGAAGAAGTACCTGATGCCCTCCTCCTGGAGAAACTCCTCGTCGCCCGGCGAGTAGCCGCACTCGGGCAGCCAGATGCCCGCCGGCACCCGGCCGAAGTGCTTCGCGTAGTTTCTGACCGCCGCGGCCACCTGGGCACGCCTGGCCTCCCTGCGCACCATCAGCGGCAGGAAGCCGTGCGTCGCGCCGCAGGTAATTATCTCCAGTACCCCGCGGTCCTGGAACTTGCGGAACGCGCTGTTGAGGTTCTTGCCGTACTGCTTCGCGAAAACATCCCGCGCCGATTTGAAGTGATTCAGGTACATCTGCGCCGTGTCGCGGAATTCCGGCATGTGCCGCGTACGCTCGACCTCCCCGCGGCACAGTTCGATGAGGCGGTCGATGTGCTCGACGTAGCGGTCCTGCAGCAGCGGGTCGGCGAACATCTCCGCAAGCGGAGGGCTGATTGTCATGGTAATCCGGAAATCGACGCCATCTTTCAGCAGGCCGTCGAACGCCTGTATCAGCGGAATGTACGTCTCACTTATGGCCTCGAAAAGCCAGTCCTCCTCAAGAAAGCGCTCGTGCTCGGGGTGCCGAACGTAGGGGAGGTGTGCGTGAAGCACAAGGGCAAGGTAGCCGGACGGGTTGTTATCGCTCATAGTATTCTCTCAAGAAAGGCTCGGGGAGTCAGACCCCCGATTCGCCAAACGGCAACGGGCAACAGGCAACAGGCAATCCGCCTGAGGCGGATTCGGTTTACATAACCTCGGAAATAATGTCCGAGAAGAGAGGGCGCGAAAGGAAAAGGCAGCCGAAGGCTGCTCCTCAGCGTCTGACCCCCTCCCGGTCCGAAGCGCCGCCGAAGAGGTGCGCGCTGCCGAAAAGGTTCGGGCTGCCGAAGACCCGGCCGCTCAGCAGCGCCCCGGAGAACATCGCTCCCGAAAAGAGCGCTTCTCTCAGCGCATGCTTCGATACCATTCCCATACTGCCGGCCATGGTTTGCCGGAGGAAGCTCTCTTCGTCGAAGCCGGTGACTCTCAACAGTTCGAGGAATTTCTCGCCGACGACCATCCACTGCACGTCAACCGCATCGGAAATTGCGTTGCGCGGAGTGCGGATGACGTTCGACTCGGCTATCCAGTGGTTCTTGTCGCCGGAGCCCAGACCGATGCGGATTCTGTATTCCGTGTCCGGCTCGGCCTTGAACCACCAGTTATCGGTATCCACGGTCACGTCGGTCAGCATGGAGCAGCCGTGCGTCAGGTCGGTCAGTTCCAGCCTCAAGGCGGACGGATGCGGGTTGTGCGGCATTGAGCGCCCCGCATCGAGTCCGTCGCCGGTCAACTCCCACTGGGCACAGACCGTGGTCGGGTCCTGCACGTGAAGCCTTATTTTGTCCACGCCGTAGCGCGGCGGCAGGGGCGGGCCCTCGTCGATGAATATCTCATCCCCGGGAGCGCCGTACTTCGTCTCCTCCACGCGCTCCTGCTCGCCGGGGTCGGGTTCCGGCTGCGTGCTCCCGAAGTCTCGAACCTTGTCGCTGCTCATGTCTTACTCCTCCCGGTGAAACGGGCCGATATCCATGATTAGTCTTGTCCGCCATTCCTCCCCGGAGGGAAGCGCGACGTCCCACACCGGCACCATGCATGAACTCTGGTATATCCTTTCGAATCCCGCCTCCGAGGTTGAAACGGTCTCGACGGGGCACGTCCACACATCCGTGGGCCCGTCGTAACTCAGCCGCACGCGAACGTCGGCCCACTCGTCGACGAGGCCGGCGAAGTCGAGTCCCCGGTGATGAGCGAGTGTTGCAAGTTCGCCGGCGTTGCTGCCGCGGGAGGTAAAGTAATACCTGTCGTGGGCGTGACCCGCAAGCATTGAGAAGTTGAATTCAATCCCGACTTTCAACCTCATTTCTTCACTGGAGTGATTTAAGAGACGGTAGTCTATGATTATATGCGCGTTCGGGGTGAGAGTCAAAGTCTTTTCAATCTCCACTGCGTCGCTGCGCGCGGACATGACGACGGCGCGCCCTTCCTCGCGCTCTTCGATGCGGGCGGAGTACGACCGCGACGTAAAGTCCACAATCTCGTCGTATTCTCCGGCGGCGAATCGCTCCACGGTCGTTTCCGGCGCAAGCAGGTGGTCCACCAGGCTCTTGCGCTGGTAACGGTCGTAGCACAGCAGGCGTTCCAGGCCTTTTTCCTTCATCTTGACGATGTGGTGGATGCTCTTGACGTCGCCGCCCGGTTCCGCCCGCGCATGTGCGGCCTTCAGCAGGCGCTCGTGGTACGCCTCCCGGCGGCGGCTGAGTGTGTCGAGTATGTTCATTCCTTTTTCGACCACGTCCATCTCCACCATCTGCCCGCCCTGCGAAGGCTTCAGGTAGCAGTTCAGCGCGCCGGTCTGAACGATAATTTCATCGCGCCCGTCGAAGTCGTAGTCTTCGCTTTTCACAAGGGGCAATGACTCCCGGCGAGCGGGAATCTCGTCGGCTATCTTTTCCGCCCGGATGAGACAGCGGTAGGCGGAGAAGCGCAGGTGCGGCAGGTACAGCCCGCCGAAGACGCCGTGCCAGTAAGGGCAGTTGCACTGGCCCCGGTAGAGTTCGCGCCTGGCGTCCGGCGTCTCGGGCGCATCATCCGGCAGTGCGGCCACCTTGCCGCTCACGTGCATCATCTTCGCATAAAGTTGATTGGCCTCCGGGTACTTGACCCGGAAGTTCCGCCAGAAGCCGCCTTTCAGGAAGCGCAGTATCCCGCGGCCTTCTTCCCCCTTGCGCTGGAATTCGTCATGAAGTCGCTCGAACCGAGCCTGCGCGTCGGGCGGCAGGGCCCAGCCGGTCATCTCGCGGTAGGAGCAATCGGGCAGGAAGATTCGCCCTCGCGGGGGCAGTTGGGAGAGCGCCTCGCCGGGCTTGAGGATTTTCACCCAGTGGGCGTTGTCGCTGAGAATCTTGAAGAATCTTTCCAGCCAGCCGTCCGTGTAAACGTGCTTGTGGGTTTCCGGCCAGGAGCCGAACTTCTCGCCGTCGTCGCCGTAAACCAGCAGGTTCCGTCCCTCCTCCGTGGCGTACCGGCCGAGGTACTCTATCGTCTCCTCGGGGTTCCTGAAAGGCATGTAGTAGCGCAGTTTCTCCGAGATGGGGAAGATGTTGAGCGTTCTTCCCTGGTCTTCGGTGGTATAGTATCCGGTGAGTTCATCTTCACGGAGTCCGGCGTGGATGAAATGCGCGTCGTCACAAAGCGTGTACCGCGCTCCGGCGTCGGCCAGCGAGCGGGTAAGTTCCTGCTCCCATACGCGCTCGGCCAGCCAGTAACCGTCCGCTTCCACGCCGAATCTGTCGCGCAGGTATTCGCGCATCATCTTCATCTGGCCGGCGCGGTCGCGTTCGGGCAGCATGGTCATTATCGGTTCGTAGTAACCGCCGCCGAGCATCTCTATCTGGCCTCGCCGGACGCCTTCCCTGAGCCGGTCGATATATTCGGGGCGATTGTCCTCTATCCAGTCCAGCAGACAGCCAGAGACGTGCAGGCCTATTTTGACGGCGGGGTATCTCTCAAGCACGTCCAGGAAGGGCCTGTAGGCGGCATCGTAGGCTTCGGCGAACACGCGCTCGAAGTTGCCCACGGGCTGATGATTGTGAATTACTATGGTGAAGTTTACTTTTGCCACTCTAATCCTCTCCTTCAAGGCTTATGGATGCCCACTCAGGGGAATATGTAAGAATCCCGGATTTT
>JAUXGI010000380.1 GCA_030622295.1 Planctomycetota bacterium | reverse complement strand
CGCTCGCCAGCGCGCCCTCCATGCCGGCAACGGCTATGAGAACGTTCGCGGCCTGGAGTTCCGATATCTTGTCCAGGAGGCGATGAATTCCGGCCACGCCGACGTCGTAGAACGCATCCACCCGCGAGCCCATTATCTCGGCGGTGGCGCGGGCTTCTTCGGCGACCGGTATGTCCGACGTGCCGGCGCTGAGCAGGCAAATCAGGCCGGCGCTCTCGACCGTTTCAAGCGCAACGGTAATGGCGCGAGCCCTTTCGTAATGAACCGCCTGCGGATACGCGGCCTTCAGCCTTGCTGCGGTCTCACTATCGGCGCGTGTCGCCAGCAGGCGCTTGCCTCGTTTCAGCAGTTTTTGCGCTATCTCCACGGTCTCCTGCGGACGCTTCCCTTCGCAGAGGATTACCTCCGGAAAGCCGCACCTGATATGGCGATGGTGGTCGATGCTGGCAAAGCCCAGGTCCTCGAAGGGCAAAGAGCGCAGGCGCTCCATCGCCGATTCAACGTCGGTCCTGCCGGCGCGCACATCCTTGAGAAGTTCCCTGAGAGAATCCTTGTCCATCACTCCTCCACCACGTCGCCGGACACCGCCAGGGGTGTCGCCGAGGTAATGCGGACTTTGACGAGCCGCCCAGCGAGGTCGCCGGCGGACTCGAAGTGAACGATGCAGTTGTTCCTGGTGCGGCCGGTCAATCGTGAAGGGTCGCGCTTACTGGGGCCTTCGACGAGCGCCTCGACGGTGCTGCCGATAAGGGCGCGACGCTTTCGCAGGCTTGTCTCCTCCTGTGCCTTTAGAAGCGCCTGATTGCGCTCGCGTTTTACCTCCAGGGGTACGTCATCCTGCAATTCCGCCGCGGCCGTGCCGGGGCGGGTGGAATACTTGAACACAAAACAGTTCAGAAAGTCGGCGTCCTTGAGAAGTGCAAGCGTGCGCGCGAAATCCTCCTCCGTTTCCGTCGGGAAACCGACGATGAAATCGCCCGCAATCTCGACGCCGGGAATGATTTCCCGCGCCATGAGGAGCAGTTCGCGGTAATGTGCCGACGTATAGCCGCGCTTCATCAGTTTCAGTATTCTGTCCGAGCCGGACTGCGGCGGCACGTGCAGATACTCGCAGACCTTGGGAAACGAGGCGACCGCATTCATCAGTTCCCGCGACAGGTCCTTCGGATGCGACGTTACGAAGTTGACGCGCTCTATTCCCTCGACAGGTTCGAACATGGCCAGGAGGTCCGCCAGTGTGACTCCGGGCTTGAGGCCGGTGCCGTAGGAGTTCACGTTTTGTCCGAGGAGCGTTATCTCCACGCAGCCGTCATCCGCCAGACGGCGGACTTCCTCAACTATGTCGCCGGGCGGGCGACTGACTTCCGCGCCGCGCAGGTAGGGCACCACACAGTATGAGCAGAAGTTGTCGCAGCCGGTCATGACGGCCACGTACGCGCGGTGTCTCGTCGGGCGGCAACCTGTCGCTCGGCCGGCCTCGAAACTCACCGCCCTGTGTGAGGACCGGCGGTCCCGGTCAACGGCAACGACCGGTCCGGAACCGTTGCATTGCTCGAGAAGCGAGGGCAGTTCGGCAAGGCGCCTTGGCCCGCAGACCAGGTCAACCACGCCAAAGAGTTTCGCCAGGGAGCGTCCTTCCTTTTGCGCCATGCAGCCGAGGACACCGACGATGACACCCGGGCGCTTCTCTTTCAAGCGTTTGAGAGCGCCGAGGTGCGAGTAGACCTTGTCCTCCGCGTGCTGCCTGACGCTGCATGTATTGAAGAGTATGACGTCGGCCTCCGATTCGTCCGCGACGACCCGGTAGGCGGAGCCTGCCAGGCGACCAAGGACCAGTTCGGAGTCCAGTTTGTTCATCTGGCAGCCAAAGGTTTTAATGAATACCTTTCTCACTGCACGTCCGGCAAAAAGGTTCAGGCGAGATGAAAGATTGCGTTTGAAAGGATAGCCCTCAGAGCCTTAGAAGTCAAGGCATGGCCCCAAACAGCGCCTGAAGGGGTTTAGGACCCTTTGCTGTTTGGGTGCACGTCAGAAATGTGGGTAGGTGGCTCTGGTTGCTATGCTGGACGGGGAGTCAGACCCTT
>JAUXGI010000181.1 GCA_030622295.1 Planctomycetota bacterium | reverse complement strand
GTGTCCGAGTCGAGGGTCGTCCACTCGCACAACTACAAACTATCTTCCTACTATCGCAGGGTGCGCATGGAAGCGGTTGCGGACATGTTCATCTTCGATAACCTGTGCCCGAGCCTGTCGAACAACGTGAAGAGTTGCATCAAGGCGGTGTGGCTGGATGTGAAGTGGTGTCTGAGGCACGGCCACCCGCTTGCGATGCTCTACTCGCCGCTGCTCAGAGGCACGCAGTACCTTGCGATGTGTCGCGGGAACAGGAAGGGCCTGCGTCTCAAGGCCGGCGGGCCGGAGGCGTTTCAGGACTTTTCGGAGAACCTCGGCGACTGGAGCAGCAAGAAAAGAGCAAAGAAATAGCCCGCATTTCTCACCACAGAAGCGAGCGTGCCCGACAAACTCAATCCGTCTGAGGTGGATCGGCGAGGGGGTCAGACGCTGAGGAGCCCCGACTTGTCGGGGCGGGAAAGGGTCTGACTCCCCGAGCCTCGCATGCGACAAAATCTTGGTGAGAAATGCGCGTCGCGTCGCCACAAAAAAAACCGGCTCGCGAATCTTTCACGGGCCGGCGGTTTCCGGTCGCTTTTTTCACTTCTCAATTCATCGCGACTCCGCTCTCAGAGGCGCTTAATCTCCCGCAGGTACATGGTGGTTGAGATGTCTATTTTCTCCAGGACGGCGCTGTCCACCAGTGTCTTGAGTATGCCCTCGTATTTGCGCTTGATTTTGGTGAATTCCACCCCCACATGCCAGACGTCCTGCGACTGGCTGCGGGTCACCCATATCACGCGCCCCTGGACCTTCAGCGGCGTCTTGTTTATCGTCGGCGCCTCGATGATTAACTTCAGCTTATCGCCCTGGTTCATCGGGCTCTTTGTGATGAATTTGAATCCGCTTTCGCTGATGTTCAGTATCAGGTATTTCTGGCCCACGTTCGCCAGTGCGGAGAGCAGCCCGCCGCTGCCGTACCTCACCGTTGAAGATCGGACCCCGTAGCGCTTATGCCTGCGTCTTTCCACTCCGTCCCACGCCATGTAATCCTCCCGGGTACTCAGAACAACGCTCCTCTGTGCGTCTGCAAAGGGCCGTCACCGCGGCACCGTGTCACGTTTTTTCCGCTTCAACATCCTCCGTTTCTTCGGTGTCGGCCGCGTTTTCCTCGTCATTATTTATCTCGGCGCTTTCCTCTTCCGTGGCCACGCGGGCCAGGCCGACGATTCTGTCGCCCTTATCCACCCTTGCAAGGCGCACCCCCTGAGTGGCGCGGCTTATCGGGCGAATCTCATCCGCGGAAATCCTCAGGACCATGCCCTGCGCCGTGATTGTCACCAACTCGTCGCCCGACCGTACTGACTTCAGCCCCACCACCTTGCCGTTGCGCTCAGTGGTCCTTATGTTGATTATGCCGCTTCCGCCGCGACGTTGCAAGCGATACTCGTCGAACGGCGTCTTCTTGCCGTATCCGTTCTCGCACATGGTCAGCAGGTGGCCGTCGGACTCGACGACGATCATATCGCGCACCACGTCGCCCTTTCTCAGCGTTATCCCCTTGACGCCGTGCGCGGTGCGGCCCATCGCGCGGATGTCGGTCTCCTTGAAGTGTACCGCCTGGCCCTCGGCGGTACCCAGTATGATTTCATCGCCGCCGTGGGTCAGCCTCACGCCTATCAGCCGCTCACCCTCGTTCAGGCTGATGGCGATTATCCCGCCCTTTTTCGGCCGCGAGAAGGCCTCCAGCGGCGTTTTCTTTATGATGCCGCGGTCGGTCGCCATCACCACGTGCCGCTCGTCGAACCTTCGCACGGGTATCATCGACGTTATCACTTCGCCCTTCTCCAGCCGGAGCATATTTACTATGGCGCGGCCTTTTGCAATGCGGGACATCTGCGGGATGTCGTACACCTTCAGCCTGTGCAGCCTGCCGAGGCTGGTGAAGAAGAGTATGTGGTCGTGCGTGCTTGCGACGAAGAGGTGTTCGAGGAAGTCGCCCTCCTTGTGGTACGCGCCGGTTATGCCCTTGCCGCCGCGGCGCTGCTTCCTGTACGTCCGCAACGGCAGCCGCTTGATGTAGCCTTCGTGGCTTATCGTCACCGCCACGCTTTCCTCGGCGATGAGGTCCTCTATCTCGAAGGTTTCCGCCTCTTCCACGATTATTTCCGTGCGGCGGTCGTCGCCGAACTTGTCGCGCAACTCGTGCAGGTCTTCCTTGATTATATCCAGCACCAGGTTCCTGTCCGCAAGAATTGCCTTGTAGTCCGCTACTTTCTCCCGGAGTTCCCTGTATTCCTTTTCAATCTTGCCCGCCTCCAGCGCCGTCAGCCGCTGCAAGCGCATCTCGAGAATGGCCGTGGCCTGAACCCCGGTCAACTTGAAGTTCTTCATCAAGCGCTCGCGCGCCGTCTGGACATCGGGCGATTTCTTGATGATTTCGATTGCCGCGTCGATGTTCGCCAGCGCGATCTTCAGCCCTTCAAGTATGTGTGCGCGCTTCTCCGCCTTGTCCAGCAGGAACCGGGTGCGGCGCTCGATTACCTTGATGCGGTGGTCGACATACAGGTCTATCATTCGTCTGAGGCTCAGCGTCACGGGCCGCCCCCCGACCAGCGCTATCATTATTATGCCGAAGGTCTTTTGCAGTTCGGTATGCTTGAACAACTGGTTCAGCACGACATTTTCGTCCTCGCCGCGGCGCAATTCTATCACAAAGCGCATCCCCTCCTTGTCGCTCTCGTCGCGAAGGTCCGTTATCCCCTTCAGTTTGCCGCTCTTGGCCAGTGCGGCCATTTGCTCTATCAGGTTGGTCTTGTTCAACTGATAGGGAATTTCGGTGACGATGATATTGCGCTTGTCGTTCTTCAACTGCTCAATTGCCACCCGTGCGCGCACCATTACCTTGCCGCGGCCGGTCTTGTAGGCTTGCATTATGCCGGACCTGCCGTGAATGATTCCGCCCGTGGGGAAATCCGGCCCGTGGATTATCTTCATCAACTCCAGCAGCGTCACGTCCGGTTCTTCTATCACCTTGATTATCGCGTTTGTGACCTCCACCAGATTATGCGGAGGGATGTTCGTCGCCATGCCGACTGCAATACCGGAAGAACCGTTGCAGAGGAGATTGGGAAACTTCCCCGGGAGAATGGTGGGCTCCGTGCGCGTGCTATCGTAGTTCGGCACGAAGTTCACCGTATCCTTTTCCAGGTCTTCCAGCATGCGCATCGTTATCGGCGTGAGGCGCGCTTCCGTGTATCGCATGGCCGCCGGCGGGTCGCCGTCTATGGAGCCGAAATTGCCCTGTCCCTGCACCAGCGGGTAGCGCATGCTGAAATCCTGCGCCAGACGAACCAGCGTCGGATAGACGCCCTCCCCGCTGTGCGGGTGGTAGTTGCCCGAGGTGTCGCCGCATATCTTGGCGCACTTGCGGAAATGGGCGGTCGGGCCGAGGTTCAAGTCATTCATCGCCACCAGCGCCCGCCTCTGGCTGGGCTTGAGCCCGTCCTCCACCATCGGCAGAGCGCGCGAGATTATCACGCTCATCGAGTAAACCAGGTACGAGTCCTTCATCTCCTTCTCGATGGGCACCTGGATTATGTTCTCACGTGCATTAAGCATAACGTCATTCTATGGTAAGGGTTAACTGGATGTGGCGTATCGCCGGCGATGCGGGGCAAATGAAATGAAATAAGAGGTGTCCCCTCCCTCATCTGTTTCCCCGACGGCTCGCCGCCTGTCACGCGAACAGAATATACTTTTAGCAAAACAGGCGCCTCTTTGCAATCAAAATACCGTGCCGAGGAGCATGTAGGGTGCACGTCAGAAATGTGGGTAAGCCTGAGGCGAGGGGGTCAGGAGTTTATCCCGACGAAGGAGGGGCTGAGGAGGAGCGAAGCGACGGGAAAGGGTCTGACCCCCGTCAGCACAACAGACAACAGGCAACGGGCAACAGGCAATCCGCCTGAGGCGGATAGATTGTTGACTGTCCCCTCGCGGACCAGGCGGAACGGCGAGTTTGTCGGCCACTTGCGCAGACGCCGGGCACTGCCCG
>JAUXGI010000155.1 GCA_030622295.1 Planctomycetota bacterium | reverse complement strand
GCCTTTCCTGTTTTCCTGTCCCTCTCCTACTCACCTACTCCCTACTTTCTTGTCCCTCTCCCACTCTCCTACTTCCTACTCTCCTACTGTATTTTCTCTGCGTCTCTGTGCCTCTGCGGCGAAAAATGCGCGCTCTTCTTCTCTGACGGTCTTGATGAGGTCGCGGATCATCTGGTTGGCGACGAACTGGAAGTAGTTGTGCTCGCGGAGGAACTGGTCGAAGCCGGCGGGGGATTCGTTGCCGGAGCGGGTGGCGGCGTACTTCTTCAGCGCGTTCTTGACGGCGTCCTGACGGCTGTCGAAGATGCGCTCTATGCGTATCATCGTCACCCTGCCGGTTTCAGGCTGGCGTACGATGAACGGCCTGCCGGTCTGGGCCAGGAGTTCAAGGTCGGTGGAACGCGGCATTTCATTGCGGAATTCGCGCATCCGGCGGGTGTAGATTAACTGTATGGCCACGCCGATGCGGGGGACGTAGGGGTCGTAGTCGGTAACGCTGCCGATGACGACGGCGTCCACGTCGAGGTCGGCGACGAACTGCTCCGATTCCACGCTGGTTATTTTCACCGCGGCGGCATCATCTCGCGCGGGTTCCGGCAGGAATGCCTGCCGGTAGGCGCGGACTACCTCGAAGCCCTGGAACTGTGCGAGTTCGGAAGCGAATATCTCGGCATAACTCAGTGAGCGGTCCGGCGGGATGTCCTGGAACGCTTCATCGGTGGCAAACGGGGCCACTGCGATGGTCTCTATATCGGGGAACGGGTTGGAAGGGTTCCCGCCGATTACTTCGTGCCTGGCTCCCCTGTAAAGGTAAGAACAGCCGCACGCAAACGGCAGGGCGAAGAAAACAAGACAGAACAGGAAAGACGCGCGGTGAAGATTGATGTGAGAATGCATGGCCGGTTTCCCCTCTAAGATTGTCGTGCAGGCGTCAGAATGCAGCGGTCGCGGTTACAGGCGCCGTCACTCATGGAGGCACCCCTCGCGCCTCGGGATAAGTTCAGGCCTTCGCTACGTTCCCTTGGACGACTGTTGCAGGCGCGCCCCTTTAGTGGGACGCACCTGCAAGTATCATAGAAAATCCCTAAAACGACTACCTGATGATTTCCTCCAGACCTATTCGCTGACGCTTTCTTCTATCGAGTATTTGGAGCAGCAGATGCTCCAGATGTTCGTCGTGTTGTCTCTGTCCGAGGCGAAGTAAATGCGTTCTTCGCCGCCCACCGTGGCCCACGTGGGCCCCCAGTAATGCCCGGCGCCCTCGGTGACACGTAGTTCCTGGGAACCGTCGGCGTTAATCATCCATATCTCATTAGCCTTGGTCACGGGCTGCACCCAGGCGAGCGATTCGGCGCTGTTGGTGACGGCAAAGGCTATGCGCGTGCCGTCGGGGGACCATGACGGGTTCGTGGGCACCCACCTGTCACCCCGTACTACGAGGGTCAGGTTCTTTCCTTCCGTGTCGATGGTGTATATGCTGTAGGAGAGTGAGCCGTTGTAGTAGGGCCTCTGGAAGACGATGAGGTCTTCCGTTGGATGCCATTCGGGATTCATGCCCGGGCCGAGGTTGGTAAGGAGGCGGGTCTTGAGGTCGATTACCCACAACTCCCACTCGCCGCGGGCCGTGCGCGAACAGAAGGTGAGTTTCTTCCCGTCCCACGACCACGACGGCGCGATTTCGTCCGCGCTGCTTCTCGTCACCTGCCACAGTGAGCCGTTCCTGTCCGTCGGCATTATGAAGACGTCATAGTTGCCGTTCCGGTCGGATGTAAAGGCAATGTGTTTTCCATCCGGCGAGAAGCACGGCTGGAGGTCCTTCGCAGGCGACATGGTCTTCTGGACCATGGATTCGCCGCTCAGTGCCTTCAGGTATATGTCGGGATTGCCGGAGTGGCTGTTGGAGACATATACCATCCACTGCCCGTACCGGGAGATATCCGGGTCGGTATCGTAGCCGGATTTGGAGAATGTGTTCTGCTGCAGTCCGGCGTAGATGGCGCTGGAATAAGGCGCGAAATTGAAGGCGGGCTGCAACTGCTGGGTTTCGGTCAGGCCGGCATTCCTGACACAGGGATTGCTTGCGCTGTCGTTCTGCTCGGGCCAGTTCCACGAGCATCCCGGGGTCAGCAAAAGCAGACATGCAAGCAGGGCTGCGCTCAAGCAGGCAAGGGTATATTTCTTTCTCACCTTCGTCCTCCTTAACAAGCGATGAACAGAATAAACGCCGACAACGGCGATGGTAATCCACTCACTCCTTATTATCGACATGACTTTGGCGTGACTTTAGCGGAGTTATTGTTCTCCAGGTGGGGGCACTTTTTTCTCCAGCCCGGTTCGGGCGGAGCCTCTCGTGCGATGGAAACAGGCCTGCAATCGGGCCCGGTCAAAACTCCCGTCAAGAGTGCAAGGCCGTTATTCCGATAAGGTACATTAGAAGCGCCTCTGCCCGTGAAGCGGCCTGCGAGATCAGAAGGCGTAGAATGTAAAAGACCGGGCAAGGCCCGGCAGCCGGTTCTTGCGCCGTTGAGGACTGTCATCACATTCAGGAAGCAGACGTGAGAAGAAAGTCAATCCCGCTTGCCGTCACCGGCTTGCTGTGCACGCTGTGGTGTCTCTACATGCCATGGCAGGTGAAAGCCAACGACGTGGCCACCACCACTCCGGCGGACACTGCTCAACATCATGCAGTGAATGTCTGCGAATTCGACTTCGAGGCCGTACATCCCCGGACCGATGAGGTCTGGCTGCCGGACCGATGGGAGAGAGTAACCACCAAAGAAGACTCGCCGGATTTCAACCTCAACCACCCATTCTACAACGAAGCCCGCCTGGTGCGCGAGATGGAGGACGGCAAGGTAAAGAATCATTACCTCGAGATGGTCTTGCATAAGGGCAAGGTATCTTACCAGACAAAGGCAAGAACACGGGAGGTGGATGGGACGGAAGAGACGCCGGAGGAATTGCGTTTCATACCTGTAAACGCGGCGAAATCCTACAGGTTGAGCGCAAGAATAAGAGCGGAAGGATTCGAACAGGCCGACAGGCCGACCAGGGCATACGTTTCAATCCTGTGGTTTGAAAAGGCGGATGACACTGCAATCTGCCGCTACGAGGACGGCACGCCAATCATATTCAGCACGACTGCGATAACACGCGACACCGGCGGCCAATGGCAAGAAGTCGGGCTGACCGTAGGCTCCGTTCCGCCGGGTGCCGTGTTCCTGGAACTCCGCTGCACACTCGAAGGAAAAGGCATCAAAGCCAGGGCCATGTTCGACGACGTTGCTCTGTCTGAAGAGCCGCGCGTCATACTGGACCCAGGCCGCCCGGTACCGGTGTTCGCGGGAGACGAGAAAATCGAGATGGCCTCCTTCCTGAGCGGCCTTGTCGCAGGCGACTACACCGAACGCATCTTGACCCGGGACTACGACGGCACTCGCGTCGTGCAGCAGGACACCCGCGACTTCCGGGCCGAGCGCGACCGTGAGATACTGCGGAAGTACGAAGTAAAGGCGGAATCATTCGGCACGTTTCGTCTGTGCTACACGTTGACCGACGCCGAGGGGAATCAGGTCGCACACCGGTCGCTTGTGCTTGTCCGCATCCCGGTGAACATGCCCCTGAAGTATTAGGACCAATACGGGGTGTGCCTCGACTTCCTGCGGCACCCCTACCCGGTCGTCGGCAACTTCGTGCACGCATTGAGCGTGGGCTCCATGAAGAGCGATCTCTGGGGAGACGAAGTCGCGCTGAATGAATTCCTCCCCTTTGCAAAGGCACTGCGGCGCATGTCCATCACCACGATAGGCGTGCTGGGCCGCTCGCCTGAAGAACTGACGAAGGCGCTGGGACTATCCGTGCCCTTGCAGGGAAGCGCCCTGTTCAGCCTGCCGGAGGGCGAAAAGCGCGATACTCTCTGGCGATACCTGAACGACGACCTGTCGAAATGGACCGACATGCTGGAAGCACTGCAACTGGGACCGGAATTCGATACGCTGTACACGGGACCCGTGGATGACATAGTCGCGGCGTTCGCCGAGAAGATGGACAGGCCTCTTTCCTCTACCGCGCTTGTTTTTCCGGCGCCGGCGTCACCCGGCTGCCCGTGGCCGCGCGGCGCGGAAATTGTCCACGTGAGCGTGCCGGCCCGCCTGACCCGGCATGAACTGGCGCAGAGACTGTCCGAAAGGCCCGAAGGACCGGCCCTGTGGGTGTCGCTGGAACTGCTCCCGCAAGGTCCGGGACAGATAGACGACATGATTGCAAAAATCGCCGTGTGTCTGGCCGCGGACGTGGACAGAATATTCCTGCCGCTGGACGCACCGGGGGGCGGCCTGATAGGTGTGACGGGATTTCCGTACCAATCGGCCCTGCGCACTCCCTCGTT